>JBDUAU010000616.1:0-8739 GCA_040004485.1 Saprospiraceae bacterium | reverse complement strand
GTTGTTTATTACCTGATGGGAGATATGCATATAATTAATGCCCAGCTGACAAATGCAGGGCATCAGGGCCTCATTGAATTTGAAGACACAGGTGTGGTGACGTTTTTATTGAATGAATACAATGCTCCCGGTGTACTTCATTACACGACTGCTGCGTTCAGACAAAATATGGAAGGAAGTATCACGATCTTTGCCGAACATGCAACCATCAAAATAGGCGGCAAATATTTAAACACCATTGATTACCAGGCCACGGATGGATTTGATATTCATGACATACCGGTGAGTGGTGCGCCAAATCAATATGGAGATTATGAAGGATCCATGTCCAATCATGACCAGGTGATCGACAATGTCATCAAGTCACTTCAGGGAAAAACAGAGATCATGACCAATGCATACGATGGATTGAAGTCAGTTGAAATCATTGAGAATATCTATCAAATAGCCAGGACGAATGGAATCCAGCCACGATAACATCATACACCCCACTGCTATTCTTGAAGGAAATATCAGGATGGGTCGCGGCAATCGTATAGGTCCGAATGCCGTATTGAAAGGAAATATTGAAATGGGCGATCACAACATCATTGATACGGGTGTCTTCATGGAGAACAACGTAAGGCTTGGCGATCACAATCATATCTATCCATATGTTGTCATTGGTTCAGTAGGGGAGATGGGTGCTAAAGGCGATGTATTTATTGCTGACAGTTGGGTCAATATTCACAATGAAGTCACGATCAGAGAGTTTTCATGTGTCAATTCACCTTTTTATTTTCCGGAGACATGTATTGATGACAAGGTGTATGTGATGAATAAATGTTACATCGCCCACGACTGTTTCATTGGACGGGGAGCGATCCTGAGTGCAGGTGTCTTATTAGGAGGACGATGTGTGGTGGGAGAATTTTCAAATCTTGGATTAGGTGCTACTGTTCATCAACGGATGCATATTGGCACGAGGGTGATGGTGGGCATGCAGTCGGTGGTGACAAAGGATATACTTCCATATTCCCTTATTGCCGGAAATCCTGCACGAATACACCGCTTCAACAGATTGGGTGCCGAGCGTGGCAGAATGACCGAAGAACAGATAGTTGAAATGGAATCAATTTTCAAATCTGGTTTTCAAAAGGTAAATAATTCAGAAAATCCGGCGATGATGGAGATCAATGAATTCCTGAAAGAGCATCCGAATAGCCTTTTTGAAATGAAGTTAGTAAAGTGAGTAGTGAATTCTGTGTCCATCTGTAAATCGTGAGTCGTGAGACGTGAGTTTAATTTGCGTCAATCTGCGAAATTTGCGGCAAAAAAAATGACAACCAGCAACGAGCAATAAGCAAAATGCAATGGGCAATAGGCAAAAAATAATGAGTAAAATGCAATAGATAAAACGGTTTATTTAAATACCGTTACGCAACTTAGCATTAAATAAATAAAAGAGGACGCAGATAAATTAGGATGATTTATGATTTATTAAGATTTATTTTCGTTTTCCACTAAAATCCCAAATCCCAAATCCCAAATCCCAAATCCCAAATCCCAAATAATTTCATGATTAATCCTTCAAAACATATTCCCCTTGTAGACCTTGTGGCACAGTATTATTCCATAAAGAGTGAAATGGATGATGCGATATCTGGTGTCATACACAGCGGACGATTTATCGGGGGAGAGGAGGTCAAAAAATTTGCCATCAAATTTGCCGGCTTTAGTAATGTTCCTTATTGCGTTCCTTGTGCAAACGGGACAGACTCACTTGAAATAGCACTTGCTGCTCTTGGAATCGGAAAAGGAGATGAAGTGATTATTCCTGCATTTTCATTTGTGGCCACACTTGAAGCTGTTTGTAATGTAGGAGCAACTCCGGTATTGTGTGATATCGATCCGATCCATTACACAATGGATGCCGGCAAAGTGGAATCAGTCATGACCGAAAAGACGAAAGCTATTATTCCTGTTCACCTTTATGGACAAATCGCGGATATGCATCCTTTGATGCTATTGGCCGGCGTAAATAATTTTTATGTGATAGAAGATGCAGCACAGGCACATGGTGCTGAATACAAAGGACAAGTCGCTGGGAGTATCGGACATATGGGATCATTCAGCTTTTATCCTGGAAAAAATCTTGGAGCGTATGGCGATGCAGGTGCAATCACGACGAATGATGAGGAGTTATACAACCGCGCTATTAAAATAGCCAACCATGGAAGGACGAGTAAATATGATCACGAAATCGTAGGTCGCAACAGTCGTATGGATTCAATCCAGGCCGCTGTACTTTCAGTGAAGCTTGCGCACATCAGAGATTGGAATATGAGCAGGTTTGAAATTACAAAGAGATACATACAGCTTTTGGAAGATATTGATCAGATAACTTTGCCGGTCATCAGTGATCAAAGTAAAAGTGTATTTCATCTCTTCGTGATCAGGGTGCCAAAGAGCAAACGAGAAGACCTGATGAAATATCTTTCTAAACATTCTATTGAAACAGGTATCCATTACCCGATTTCACTTTCAAAGTTAAAAGTGACTACGGAGCAGTTAAAAATTGTTACAAGTTGTCCTGAATCCGAGAAAGCAAGTGAAGAAGTTGTTTCTTTGCCGATGTATCCTGAATTGACAGAGGCTCAGCAGGAATATGTCTGCAACCATATTCGGGATTTTTTTTCCAGCTAACACAGCGGTAACGTTTACATGGGTGTAATCAAAAGACAGGGTTTTAAATTCAGTATCATCAGCCTGATCGGCGTTGGGTTAGGCGTGATCAGTACGCTGTTTATCTACCCCAATGCGCTTGAAATGGTGGGGCTTTTCAGGTCTCTTTATGATGCTTCTGTATTAGCTTCTATACTTGTATTGCTTGGGAGCCCGACAGCGGCAGTCCGTTTTTTTCCAAAATACAATGTTGAAGGAGTAGGGGATAAAGGATTTCTAACATGGCTGCTGATCGTTGCCGGAACGGGGTTTGTTATTTTCCTGATTTTATTTCCATTATTGAATAAGCTGTTGATCCGGTATATTTTTCATGATCAGAACAAATTATATGAAGACTTCATTATTTATATTATCCCGTTGACATTTTGTGTGGCCTTCACCAATTTATTAGGAAGATATATTTCAAATTTCAGAAGAATAGTCATACCTGCATTGTTTGAGAATGTGGCTATAAAAATCACATTGCCACTTATCATCCTGATTTTTCTTCGTGGTTGGATCCAGGCTGAAGGTATTGTGATAGGTGTTGTCCTTTCATTTGCATTGGGGATGATAGGTATGTTTTGGTATCTTCTTTATCTGGGTAAGTGGAGCTTGACACGGCCTGCCATACTTGATGACAAGGATGGACTGCAAGCCTATTCAAAGTTTTCAGGGTTTAGTATTTTATCCACCATCGGAGGTCAGATTGCATACAAAATTGATACGTTGATGGTTGCAGGGATGATACAATTTGCAGCGAGTGGATTGTATGCTATTGCATGGGCTGTTTCTGAGGTGATCGGCAAACCCATGCGTGCATTATCGGCGATATCGGGACCGATGATAGCCCAGTATATTGAGCGAAATGATATCACCGAACTTAAATCTCTTTATCGGAAATCATCACTCAATATGACCATTATTGGTGTTGGTGTATTCCTGTTGATCTGGACCGTATTGCCATTTATATTTGATATCATGCCTCATCCAGAGGTGATGCGCGCAGGATCATATGCTGTTTTCTTTTTAGGCCTGGCGCAGGTATGGGATATGATGACAGGTGTGAACACCGAAATCATTATTTATTCGAAATACTACCGGTTCAATTTATTCCTGACTTTATTCCTGGCCGTGACCAATATAATAGCCAATCTTATTCTGATTCCGCAATATGGTATAGTAGGCGCGGGGATGGCAACATGTTTTTCCATCTTTCTGGCTAATCTTGTGAAATTGATTTATATATATATCAAATTTGACGTCCAGCCATTGAGCATACGATTAATCCCTGTCATTACCTTTGGTGTCGCTGCATGGATGATTTGTGCATGGTTACCAGTTTCACATAGCCCCTTCATAACGATTGTATACAAAGGTGGATTATTTTGTCTTCTTTATGGACTGGCTATCTGGAAGTTTCATATTTCGCCTGATATTAATCAGTGGATAGAGATGGCGCTGGGAAGCGTGAGAGGATTGCGGATTTTTTCCCCGATGCTTCGACCGCCAAATCGCTAACTTGTGCTGCAGCTCAGCAACCATCCCCTGAAAAAGGGGAGTAAGTTTTTTGCCCCTATGCTTCGACACTTCAACTCCCTCAATGCACTACCTGATAACTCTGCCTTGTGTGCCGCGGATACTTTTCCTTTTTTACATTAAGCATCAAATTGAAATAATTCCGGAATACCGTTTCCTGAAAGTGCCCTGTTATTCCGTGCCATTGTTTTATGCTCACATTCTGATCCTGAAGGGATCATACATCAATGGCCCCGGGTGCAATCCTGATATTGCGTGCCATTGTTTTATGCTCACATTCTGATCCTGAAGGGATCACACATCAATGGCCCCGGGTGCAACCCGGGGTTTGATGTGGAAAATAAATTTTGACCCTGAATGGGTCCAACAAAATCTTCCGAAATAGAAAGAACTGAATTCGACAACGTAATCTCAATTAAAAAAATTAATTTGTACACTTGTGATCTTATTTAACACTGAAAGCTCCTATCCGAAATCCTATCATGTCGTTCGAAAAATTAAAAAAGGAAATCAAATCAGGTAAATTCTATCCCGTGTATTTATTACACGGAGAAGAATCCTATCTGATCGACGAGGCCTCAGCCTACCTGGAACATAATGTCCTCCAGGAACATGAAAAGGGTTTTGATCAGCAGATTCTCTATGGGGCAGATTGTGATGCGAGGTACATCATGGAGCAATTGATGCTTTTCCCGATGATGGCATCACGCCGGCTTGTGGTCGTTCGTGAAGCACAACAAATGGATGGCATCACTGAGCTCGAAACTTTTGCACACAAGCCTATTCCTTCCAGCATACTGGTATTATGCTACAAAGGAAAATCACTTGATAAACGAACAAAATTATATGACGGGATTAAAAAGAATGGCTTCATACTGGCTGCTGACAAATTGAAGGATGCAGAAGTATTGCCGTGGATTTTGGAGACAGCGGCGGAATTAAAAATCAGGATTGACCATGATGCTGCAGATGCAATGGTGGAACTTATCGGCAATGAAATATCCGTCCTGTTTCCTGAAATGCAAAAACTGGCGGCTAATGCGAAGCCTGGTGTTTCGATTACAAAAATGGAAATACTTGATCATGTTGGTTTAAGCAGGGAGTATAATGTATTTGAATTGCAAAATGCGCTTGAATCCGGCAATGTAGGTAAGACAATGAAAATCGGTGCCATGATTGCTGAGCAAAAGGGATACAGTATTATACCGCTTATCGCATTATTGGCAGGCTACTATACGAAGATCTATGTGACAAGATCGATGATCAATGCAGATGACAATGTGATAGCTGAAGCCTTAGGTTTGAAGTCACCGTACATGATCAGGAATTATAAAAATGCTGCAAAAAAATATTCATCTGAGACACTTGAGAGATGTATCGGATGGCTTCATGTGTATGATATGAAAGCAAAGGGATGGAATTGGCCACACAAAGATGATCGGGCATTGACGATTGAATTGATAGGGCATCTGATGCATCCGGATTTTGTGCCGGAGTTTGTTGATAACCCCTAAATCCCCTGAAGGGGACTTTTTTCGTTGTATAAAAGTTTATAGAATGAAGTGCATTAGCATTGATCTCCTTTCACTTCAATCGTCTTTGAAGTACAGCCGTGATCATAAAGGTCAGGTGCAGGTTCTTGATCCGGTCAGAAAGAAGTTTATCAAAACGAACCCTGAAGAAATAGTGCGGCAATTATGGATTACCTATTTCATCAATATCGTCAGGGTGAATCCGAAATTGATTTCTGTGGAGCGTCTGTTTAATATCAATGGAATGCCGCGCCGGTTTGATCTGGTCATATTTGGAAAATCTACTCACCCAATCTTACTTGCTGAATTTAAAGCGCCGGGTATAAAAATTCAACAATCTGTATTTGACCAGATCGCGCAGTATAACATGAAACTGCAGGTTCCTTATTCACTGGTCAGCAATGGAAGTGAGCATTATTGTTTTCAGATTGATGATGAAGTAAAAGGTTTTATTTGGAAAAATGAGCTTCCGATACTATTATAAATCAAGAATCAAGGCAAGCCTTTGTTTTATTTCTATTTCAATATTTGTGGGCAATGTTCCGACTTTTTTCTGAAGCCGTTTATTATCTATTGACCTAATCTGGTCTATCAATACATGCCATCCTCTTTTAAATTAGCCATTCCCTTTTTAAGATGAACTCTCAATATTTCAGATTCTGACTGCACATTTGAAGAAATAGGGCAAATGATAGTGGAGGGATGAACATCATTGAGCAAATCTGTTTGAATGACGACCACGGGTCTTATTTTAACAGTCTCAGTTCCCATCCCCGGATTAAGATTGGCAATCCATATTTGAAATTGCCTAATCACCTTCTTGAAGCATTTCAAACTCAGCGAGAATCTTCATTGATTCCTCTCGGACAAGTTTTGATTCCTTAACGAATTGAATGGATAGTAATTTCCTCTTTTGCAGGATATTATAAAAGGAAACGGCGTCATTGATATAGCGATTCCTGTTTTTCCCTACTTTGATCAATATCCGTTCTGTTTCCAGAAAGGTCTTTTCGTCCATTTTTAAGCTTAAATTTTTCATTTCATAAGGATATGAAAGTATATACAAATAGTATTACTAAAAAAATTCAAATAATAGTTATTGATTTTACTGGATTCAGGATATGTTAAAAGCGTCCTATTTAATTTCTTCAACGTATTCTTTAAAATGATCTATAATTTCAGCTTGTTGCCCAACTCTCCATTGCAAACGATAGGATATTTCTTCTGAAGAATTATTCGGAATAACGATTAGCGTCAAGCCATCTTCATAAGGTAGAAAATCAGTGCGAACAAATGTCCAGGTTTCCCCTGCAGAATGAATTATCCCATCAAAATCTATGAAGGCTTTGACTACTTTGTACTTCTTACCGAATGTGAGATATAGCGTATGGCTCATGAAATTATGGCCGCAAATTTCGCTTTGTTGCTGAACTGTAGCACAAGGATCAGTCAAGCAAGTCGAAGCATTAACGCAAATTATTTTTAAGCCATACTAAATCGGCGCTATATCAAGTATCGTAAACGTTCCTGGTTTGAGCGCAGCCTTTGGATTTGGAGTTGTTTTTGTAGCGGCAGGAGTTTCTCCATATTCAGCATACGGCAGAAAAAGGTGATGCGTTTTAGCATCAATGCAGATGGTGCGGGCATTTTTATGTGTATCGATGGTGGTGAGTACACGAAATTTATCACCCTTATCTTCCTGGACAACTGTCACTGTGCCTTCTCCATTGGAACTGAATGCTCTTTTTGAGACCGGATCAAACACACATCCATCCGGACTTCCACCGATAGCTACTGTGTCAATGAAATTGCCATTTGTAGCATTTAAAATGACCATCATTTTATTATCACACACGGAAAACAAACGGTGTGTAACATTATCCAGTGCCAATCCCGATGGTCCGGTACCGGGAGCCAATGACCATTCATTGATAACTGTTAGTGCTTTTGCATCAATTACAGCCACCAGGTTCTTGTCTTCGATGTTGACATAGATTTTTCCTTTACCATCTGTCACTGCAAATTCAGGTTTGCCGGAAAGATTGATGGTAGTGCTGTCTACACTTTCCGTAGGGACGTCAATCACGGTAACGTTACCTGACCGTCCATTGAATACGAATACCTTGTTTGAAAACTTATCATACAGAATAGCGTCCGGATTTACGCCTGTCACTTTTACTTTTGACAATAACTCAAAGGAAGATAGGTCCACAATCGACACGGATGTGTCTCTCCCGCAGGATATGAATGCTTTCTGATCGATCTGATCTATGGTGATGCCATGTACTCCCTTTGTATTGGGGATCGTACCCAATAACTCTCCGGTCTTGCTGTCCACCACTTGCGTAATTCCACCATGGGATACAAACAATCGGCTAGTCACATCATCAGAGACGAGATAATCCCAGGGGCCGTCGCCTTTGATGGAGAATGTGTTTGCGATTTTATATTTCGGAGCTGCCGTTTGGGCGCTGGTATAGGAGATTATAAGCAGCATCAGACTGTTAATCAGCAGGGTTAGTTTGAGCATTGACTTTATCTTGTTTTGAGTTTGGAATATTCCAGACATACATATCGGTTTTTTACAGATGAATATTGTGTTATCTGAAATTCAATGATATTACAAATTCACCGATTAACCCAATCTTTTCGGCTATGATCATGAGTCGCTTAGGTTTCACGGTGTCATTTCAGCTACGATCCTCAGTCTTTTCGGCTCTTTGCTGTCGTTTCGGCTCCGCTCAACGACCGGGATTATCTTGCACGACAGATTTTATTAATTTTCGATTTTCGAAGATATCAACCTCTAACATTATCTCGACTACGCTCGATAATTTGTTGACTAAAGCAGTGAATTAACTATTAAAAATCGTTGAGCGAAGTCGAAACAATGTAACAAGTATCTATCATTGTATACTCTAAACAAAAAGAATCATTGTGTTCGACTATCCCGGTCGTTGAGCGT
>JBDUAU010000412.1:0-8741 GCA_040004485.1 Saprospiraceae bacterium | reverse complement strand
GTTCTTTTTCATATTGGAACATCCGGCTCAAACCTGTTCCCCATCTTATTCCAACATACGCACTCGTCATATTCACCACAGAGGCCCCGGCCTCAGCACACTTAAATAAATTTGTTCGTGTGACGATATAAGCGATCTGGTATCCTCCCCATGAATGTCCCTGCAGACCAATATTCTGTGGGTCCGCAATATGTCGGTCAATCAAAGAATGTACACCCGACATAACAATTTTATAAGCACTTTCACCGGGAATTCCTATCGTATAACTGATATCAGGATTGAAGATCACATATCCACGGCTTGCATAAAATGCATAGTTGATCGTCGAACGATGAGGCGCAGGAGAGGGATGCGTATTTAATTCATCAGAAGATCGTTCATAGAAATTGACAATGGTAGGGTAGGTGTGTAACGCATCATATCCAGCAGGCAAGACCAAAAGTCCTGTATGATCAATACTGTCTTCATCCATCCAATGATATAATTCAATGTTCCCCCATGCATAATTTTTCTGTTGTGGATTGGCCTCCGATATTTTTTCACTTGTTTTAAAATGATCATTTGTCAATTGAATATCAGGAAATGTCCCAAAATTTTCTTTTTGGAAAAGATAAATATCAGCGTCCCTTGCTTTCACTATTTGCATTGAATATTTAAAAGGTGTAGGCTGAACATCATCTGTCACTTTAGTCACTGGCGAATACCAAGTATACCCAGATGATTTTGTTTTATCATCCGTCACCTGAAGTAACCAAAGACTATCACCAGATAAATATCGTTCCTCAACATCAGTTCGAATATATCGATAGATCAATCCTGATGCTCTTCCATGCGTCAATGGAACAGGTACTTTCGTTTTCAAAGGCGTCCAGCTCCATAAGTCATATCGGTCATAAAGAATAAGCGATTGATCATCTTTTGTCCATCCTGTTGATCCATAACCAGTAGGCAATCCGGGAGTATCATTGAGTTCATTGTAAAATAAAGGCAACCCTTTGGCATTTAGAAATGAAAATACACCCGTCGCCAGCTGGTATGACCACCACGTGCTATCGGACTCACTATATCCATATGCATATTTTCCTTCAGGTGACATACGAGGTTGTGTTACGATTCCTTTTTTGAACGGTCTTATTTCTCCTGTCAAAATATCGACGATAGCGAGATCCTTTTTTGAAATACCTGTCCATGATGATTCTAACTGATATGGTTTCTCCGTATAAAGCAAAACAAAACGACTGTTACTTTCTTTATTGAACACAGCCATTTCCCAATCCGGATTATTCACAGAAATATGGGATTTCGTTTGGGTGTCAAAAACGGATAAATAAGCTCTCTTTTCATCAAGAGATTTGTTCACATTTTGTACCGTATACATTATCGGATCATCCGTACGCCAGATCTCGACATCTACTGATTCATCTTCCAGGAGCGATGTGTCTTTTATCGCAGGGATCTCTGATCTGCCGTAATACAAATATCTTCCATTGTCACTCCATCTTGGATCTGTATACTGACTGACGAGCGGGAATTTGCTTTCATCTTTTTGTGCTATTGAGACAGCCGTGTCTTGTGTAAAATCAAAATAGTACAATTGCCATGGTTGCACTTGTGCTTTCGTTGTATCTGTATTCCCCAGGAAAGCCATTTTATTTCCATCTGCTGTGATCGTTAATCTTGCATATTCTCCCTTTTGTTTTTTAATTAAATGCCATAAATGATCTTTCCAAAAATAAACACCCGGGATATGCAATGAATCTACAAATTCAGTTGTGGCCATCAGGACTGGAGACTTATCAGACCAGGTGAAATCTTTTACATTTTTCAAAGTATCTTCAATGCCTGTTGAAAGTTGCCTGATGATAAGATGAACGATATCTTTTTTGGATTTTTTTACTTTAATTGATGTATCTGATTTTATTGCATCTTTTTTTATTGTATAAGCAAGCCAGTCACCATACTTAGCCGGATATTTGAAGCTGGTCACATAAGGGATGATGACTTTGTTTCTTCGTTCAGCATCATAAATAAAAAGGGTATCGCAGGGCCATTTATTCTTTTCAATTTTTTTACGTTCGAGATTTCGGAGCGTGTCGCGATGAGGTGTTATGGTCCCGTAGATAAACTTTCCATCAAAGTCTATGTTTGATCTACTTGCTCTTGCTATTCGTTGGGTTGATTTGTCCGACAGATCATAAATCAAAAGCGCCGGATCTCCCTCTCCTGGAACAAGACGATAAGTGGTTAAATTACCATCAGTGGAAAGTTGAATGTCCTGAATCGTCTTCCAGATCAGAAAATCACTATGATCAAGTATTTTGAGCATTGTATCCTGTCCATGCCCCCGGATGATGAAAGCCATGGAAAACAATAATACATTGAGCAGAATTCGCATAGCCAATTGATTCAGTGAAGACAAAAATTGAAGTGAATTGATTTTTAATGAAATTTGTACTGCAAAATAGAAAGATTTGATCCTATGTTAAGAATAGCCATGATTGCACACGACGGGAAGAAAGCGGATATGGTTTCTTTCGTATTGAAGAATAAAGAACTCTTTAAGACGGCACAACTATATGCCACATCGACCACAGGTACATTTTTGGAGAAAGCTGGCTTTACGGTCACCAAGTTTTTATCCGGTCCTGTCGGAGGTGATGCGCAGATCGCTGCAAAGGTCGCCACAGGAGAACTTGATTTCGTTTTTTTCTTCAGGGATCCACTTTACCGTCATCCACATGAACCTGATGTTCAGATGCTTATGCGGATGTGCGATGTCCATAACATTCCCCTGGCCACTAATCCCGCCGCTGCAGAATTTCTTCTTAAAGGCATGATCGCTGACGAAGACACCGATATATGACGGATGAGGATTTTAAGGAAATTTCCGGCTCCCTGCCCAAAGAACCTGGCGTATACAGGTTTCTGAATCATGAAGGGAAAGTCATTTATGTAGGTAAGGCTAAAAGTCTTCGGAGCCGTCTGTCTTCTTATTTTGGTGAGAAAAAGCAGCAATATTTTAAGACCATCACGATGGTTAAGAATGCTCACCATATCGAGTACACCATCGTCGAAAGTGAACAGGATGCACTTCTGCTGGAAAATACGCTCATCAAACAAATTCAACCCCGATACAATGTCCTGCTCAAGGATGATAAATCGTATTCATTCATCTGTATAAAAAATGAACGCTTCCCTCGTGTTTTTCTCACCCGGAGAGTGATTCGCGATGGCTCAACCTATTTTGGGCCATATACTTCAAAAGCAAGAGTAAAAGAGATCCTCGAGATTGTCAAAAAACTTTTTCCACTTCGGACATGTATGCTCAATCTCAGTCCTCAGCCCATTGCTGCCGGCAAATACAAAGTTTGCCTGGAGTATCACATCAAAAATTGTCTTGGTCCATGCGAAGGATTGGAAACAGAAGAATCATATAACACCCGCATCGAACAAATCCGCAATATTCTGAAAGGCCATTTCAGAGAAGTGATCGCACATCTCAAAACGCAGATGGAAAAATTTGCGACAGACATGGAGTTTGAAAAAGCGCAACAGATAAAAGAAAAACTGACATTGTTCGAAGACTATCAGGCTCGTTCCACTGTCGTCAGTCAGTTTGAAAGAGATCTTGATGTGTTTAGTATAGCCACGGATGAAACACATGCTTATGTCAATTATCTCAAAGTTGTGCAGGGGGCTGTCATCAATGGATATACACAGGAATTGCAAAAAAATCTTGACGAAGATGAAACACAACTTTTATCTTATACGATCGAACGTCTGCGTGAAAAATTTAACAGCATCACGGAGGAGATCGTCGTACCGCTGAAAGTGACGCTTGTAGATCAGAACATCATACAAACGGTTCCTCAGCGTGGAGAGAAAAAAGAATTGCTGGATCTTTCGCTTAAAAATGTGAGGTATTTTCTTCTTCAAAAACAAAAGGAGAAAATGAATAATACAAAGCAAACACCTTCAGAACGGATATTAGGGAAGCTGCAACAGGATTTGCGGATGAAAGAAGTACCGATGCACATCGAATGTTTTGACAATAGTAATTTCCAGGGCACGAGTCCGGTGGCTTCTTGTGTTGTATTCAAAAATGCACGTCCTGCCAAAAGAGATTACAGACATTTTCACGTGAAGACAGTAGAAGGCCCGGATGACTTTGCGTCGATGCGTGAGATTGTGGAACGGCGCTATAAAAGGATGCTTGAAGAAAATCAGACCTTACCTGATCTGGTGGTGATTGACGGAGGAAAGGGCCAGTTGAGTGCAGCTATGGAAGCCATTTCCTTGTTGGGTATTCGGGACAAAATGACGGTGATTGGGATAGCTAAAAAGCTTGAAGAGATTTATTTTCCCGGCGATTCCATTCCATTGTACATCGACAAAAAATCTGAATCATTGCGATTGATTCAGCAAATACGAAATGAAGCACACAGGTTTGCCATCACATTTCATCGGAATACACGAAGTAAAAATTTCACAAATACTGAACTCACATCTATCAAGGGAATAGGGGAGAAGACGGCTGAGAAATTATTGAAACATTTTGGATCGGTGAAGAAATTGAAGGAAGCGACTCCTGAAGAAATTATTAAAGTAGTAGGGCAGGCGGCTGCGAAGAAAATTGTATGGAAGGATGGTGAGTCTGTAGCGGATGGTGAGATAAACTTATAACCCTTATAACCTTAATAACCCTTATAACCCTTTTAAGTATTGGAGTGAGAAGTGGTTTTGATTCTGCCTGCAAAATATTGAAAATGATTCCGATGATCTCATCAAAAATACCATCAACAAACGAATCAATTTCTAATTCAGTAATGACTTTAATGTTTTGTATTTTCTCGTTGAAGTTGTATTTCTCCGTCTGAACGATTCTCTGACTATTTTATAAATATCTTTCAAGAAGTAAAAAATTTAGTGGGTTTTAGTTCCAATTGTCATGTGCAAAACCTCTTCCCAAATGTCAGCACCAATGGCCTCTGCTGTACGATTACCATCTGTAACAAAAATGTGTTCTTTGAATTTGAGTTGTTCAAATGCCTCCAGATATTTTTCTCTCACCTTGCGAAGGTTTTCACTGGTCTCATAGAGTTCCATTGAGCTTCTTCCAAGTGCCAATCGCTTCATGCTTATCTCCGGCGATATGTCTATGTAAATATTCAGGTCAGGGCGAAGCAAGTCAGCACTTAAAGAATTTGCTTCTATCACCCAATCCAAAGGCATATGTGTTCCGTGATAGGCATAGGAAGAAAAATAATATCTGTCGGTGATCACCGTGTAGCCTTCCTCCATTTTTTTCAGGATGCCATTCGTCTTGTTTAACAAATGGTCTAATCGGTCAGCCACAAATAGCCCTGCAATGACTTTGTGATCTGCTTCCATTCTGTGATTGAAAATGTCTCTGATCAGAGCACCGATGGGGCTGTCAGTGGGCTCAAAAGTGGCGTAAACTTTATGTCCTTCACGTATCAGCTTGTCAGTCAGGAGTTTTACTTGTGTGCTTTTGCCACTACCATCTATGCCTTCGAAGGCGATGAATAAGTTTTTGGTCATTTAACTAGTATTGCAATTGTCAGGATGTCGTTTAGTTTTTATTTAATCAAAGATAAGTTTAAAACACTTGTGCATTGACATTAGGCGATTAGTAGGACGTCATAAACGGCGGCATCTTTTCACATTATGAATTGGCGATCCAATCTCTTGCTTCTCGATTCGAGCTCTGAGACAATCGAGCGTCTGATTACTATTTTCGGTGCAAACTAAGAATGAAATTTGGGGAATATGATCAACTTGTAATTTTTCTTAATAGATGCCTGGACAAAAGGCGACAGAACTTTTATTGCGCTTGAACAGCCGTCCTTGTTCCTCATTTTTTATGGCCGCAAATTTCGCAAATTATCGCAAATTAAATTTCCTCCCTTTACTCTTTACTCGTCATTCTTTACTCGTCACTTTTCACTTTTCACTTTTCACTTTTCACTTTTCACTTTTCACTTTTCACTTATTTCGTCCCTAAACTCACCGCATCTTCATCCACTCCATGACGCAATTGCATTCCCATTTCAAGGAGCCGATCCGCACCAACATACCCTTCATGTCGCAACATGATTTTACCTTTGCCATCGACAAAGATGAATGTGGGGAATGTAGTCACACCATATCTGTCCGTTAGCTCCGGGCCGGGGGCGATGCCACCTGCATTCACTTTATAGTTGATAAAATTTTGATTGAAATAAGCTGCAACTGTACCTTGCGTAAAAACAGATTCATCCATTCGTTTGCAAGTCGGAATCCATGGTGCATAAAAATCAAGGAACACCGGTTTCTCCATCTTATCCGCAAATGCAAGAATATAGCCGAGATCAGGACTTTCCGCAAACTGCATCTGCCTTGAGCATGATGCTGGCCTGACGACTATCGGATTATAATATGTCGGTGCACATGCACTGGCTGTGAAAAGAAATAATGAGGAGAGAATGACGTAGGTATACCACTTCATAGGTTGATTTTATGAGTAAGCGTTCAACCCTTGTCTTGCAAAACATATGCCAAAAAATGTTAATATGAAAAAGGTGGAATGATACAACTATATTCAGGATGAATATTATAAATGAACCCTCACCCGTGCGTTGCATATTTGTAAACCTGACCCTAAGGTGTAAAAGACCAGTAAATCCAACCTACCCGAAGCAGTTAGAGACCTTGGGAGATCATCTGAGATCTGTCAGACTTGATAGAGGCTTATCTCAGCCTGAAGTGGCCAAAATCCTTAAAGTGACCCCTGCTAAAGCAGAAGCCTTGAGTCGGTCTGTATTAAGGGCGTTGAATTTTTAATTCAACTTATTTGGTATTAAGCTATATCGATTTATGACATTAAAATCATGCATATTAATTATTACAAAAAACCCATGCCAGAGCTATACTTCCTAAAAACTCCTGTGGATTCAATGTTACCCACGAATGCAGATGAATTCCCGTAGCTATCTTACAACCCAACGTCGAACATATGAAACACCTCCTTCCAGAATCAATACCACACTCTGAGAAATAATCATTTAAGTCCTCTTCACTTAAGTCTATTTCTAAAACTGAATCAAATGCATCTTCAAAATCCTGGCTCTCTAATTTCATATTCGTAATCCCTTCAAGTGTTAGAAATGTGATCCGTTCTGATTGAGCAGTTGTAGGGCTAGTCAAGTCAATTAAGTACTCCAACGAATCGTTAAAAAAATAATCAAAATCATTATCGTCAATAAGGTTATAGGTTTCTTGTAGCAGAATGCAAACTTTTTCACCCTCGCCTCCTTCATCTCGTGTAGAAATTCGTTTTGACTCCTTACTGGTATTGTCAGTAATTGAGCAAGCACTTTGAAGTAATACTAGCCAGATTGACCCCAGCCAGAATGCATTTTTCATATAATTAAATTTATTAAAGTAATCCCTACTTATTATTTAGGAGTTTTCGGGAAAGTCTCCCCCAATAAAACTTATGATTATCTGGTCAGATAAATGATGCATATTTCATAAATCAAATTCTTTAGTATTGATCTAGAGCTGATTTCATTTAAAATCATATTGCTATTGGTTTATTTCTAATATTCATTATCTTTAATTTTAAATAATGGCTAAATTTCAGAACTATAAATTCATACATTATGAAAGATTCATTTGAACAAGTCGGAGTTTTAATTATAACTTCAGGCACTGGTATTATGATTTACAATAGTATTTACAAATTATTAAATATGATATTGCTTAAGAAAGTTAATATATCATTACTATCCTTTTACTCCATAGTCTTTCTTATTTCATGTTGCATATTATACTTTATAGTTCGCAGAAAAGGTGGCTGGCTTTGGCGTGCTTTTCCATAAAAGCAAAAGCAGAACTGAGCCTTGCAAACGTGTGGTCAGTAAAGCTCTTCCTTCTTTTGTAACCATCTCTTTTTTGACATTGCGAGAATTTATATCTAATTCCTGTATAGCCTGACCCACACCATTCCCAATCTTGCGGTTTAAATTTGAAAGTGGAATAATTAATATTTCCTGGTAGTATATATCCGATTTACCTATTCCAAGATTTTATATCCAAAAATACTAACTGAGTGGCTCAATGAAATATTTAGCTCAAGATAAAAGCTTATTTTGATGCATTTCTCACCATTTTTGGTGAGAAGCAAAACTTTTATTAATTTTTTTAGTTAAAATTAGCTTATTAGGCTAGTCGAAGAATATAATTTGAAGTAAAAAGCTTCTTGATTTGCAATTTCTAGCTGAAGGGCTTCATCAAGTGGAAGAGGTTTTTAGAAAATGTCTTTTGGTCATTAAAGAAATAATTGAAAGGTTTGAAAATGAAAACAATCCTGAAATCGCTAATGATTTAGGTCAAGAGGGTTGATATAGCCATTCTGGCTATTTGTGAGGTTGATCGAGACAGACCTCGGACTTTTGTTGCCGATTTGGCAATAAACCCAGTAACAGGTCAGGCTGAACCAATCAACCTAAGACCCATACTACCACAAGAGGAGGACACTGCTCAAGTACGAGAGAATATGAAGCAATTGATGGAGATGATCATGGCATTCTTTGAAGAAGAAGCGAAAAAGGTCGAAAGTGGAGAATTAAAAGAAGAAGAGCAGGTACTAGCCAATTATGTACAAGAAATCGACACAAGTTCCCAACTGTAGATTCCGGTGAACGTGACCCCCTCATTCCGGCGAATGTGACCCCCTA
>JBDUAU010000528.1:0-8747 GCA_040004485.1 Saprospiraceae bacterium | reverse complement strand
AGATTCATTGAGCCTGGTGTTTAACAGGTCATAGTCTGTTTTGGCAATATTCTTTCCTTTTGATAATAGGGTGAAAAGGATGTATCCAAGGATAGCACCTATGACAATACCGATGAGGATGGGGGTAAATTCCATTGGGTAAAAATCCACTTTTTTTGGTGAAGTTTGGATAATGATATGTGAAGCTACTTTATTCCCCTTTAGGGGCCAGGGGTAAAACGAGGCGTTAATGCTGAATAATAATCTTCGAGGTATAGATTTTATTTCTGGTTTGAAGTGTAATGAGGTAAAATCCAGGCTCAAGATTTTCTGCCTGGATCTTGAGTTGCGGTTTTAGATCAACTCTTGAATTCAAAATAACTCTTCCGTTTACATCGCTTATGATAATATTTGCATTTCCTGAAAGTGCATCATTGAGGTGTAAAGTAAAACTGCTATTTGACGGATTTGGGAAAATGGAAATTTCATTTTGTGTCATAGCCTGATCTATAGATGTAGTATTTGTTTCAGAAATTTTCCTTCGCCATACACCTTTTCCAACTGTAGCAGCATACAGGTATTCATCATCTGCAATGATTTCAAATATGGGTATAAAAAGCAATCCTTCATCAAAATGTTGCCAGGAAACTGCTTGATCGAGTGATATATAAATTTCATTTCCCCATGTCGAGATCAGGTGGTGATTTACTTCAGTTTCAAATTGAACACCATAAATATGATAATCCATTGGATCTGCAATATCAAGCAATTCCCACGTATCACCATTGTCCCTTGAAATGCTTGTACTGCCGCCTGGAATATCATCCTCATCTTCCTGCATCACAAATATTAAATGATCCGAAGCCTTGATATCTGTAATCCATCCTTCCCCTGTATATCCTGATAATATTTCCCATGTTAGGCCAGAATCCACCGAACGAAATATATTGTATCGATCAGCAGTAAATAGCACGTTACCTTTTTTTGCAAACATAGAAGGCCAATACAAAGAATCATTAATACGAAAAGTATCTGGTTGCCAGGTGGTTCCGTAATCATCGCTTTTGTACAGATAAGTGATATCTGGTTGTGATGGTGCTCCGGCAAGAATTTGATGTCCGTCAGTATATAAGGTTAAGAATTCAGCATCATTTGACATCGGTGTTACCTTTGCCCATGATATCCCTTCATCATCAGATCGGTAAATTTCATATCGATCCTGCAGTAGAAAAATTCTGCCATCCAGGAGTTTAAAATCATACACCACATTTAATACAGTAGAGAGTAGGGTATCCCAGGTATTTGTACTTTTTAGTTGGCGGGATACGCCATTGTAACTACAACCTGTCCATAGATAAGTTTGATCTAGATCTATTGCATTTACCGAACAAGCATTTATTATAGTATTGTAAGGCTTAAAAGATTTCCCTAAATCCTCAGAACGCAATATGCCCTGACCATACGTGGCCGCTATTATGGTGTCATTGATAGTGATCATTTTGTTGAGGTCTGTGCGCGTACTGCTGGAATCCCATGTCAGTCCGTGGTCTGTTGATTTTAAAATATCATCAAACCTGTGTCCATAAAATATATCATTGATTTCTATAAAATCCTCCTGTGATCCCCAGTAAGAAGGTTTAGTGGAAGGCTTCCAGATCACCCCTCCGTCTCCAGAGACAAACATTTTACCATAATCGTCGCGGAGAAGAATAATATTATCGAAGAACTGAAAGGACTCTATAGCATTGCTCATACCCGCCACTTTTATTTCGGTCCAGTCATCTGCATTTACAGATGATTTGAAAATGGATTGATATCGGCATAAATAAATTTGATCATTGTATCGGTGTAATTCTGCTCCGTTTCCGGCGGAGAGGCTGCTATACTTCCAGGTCTGCCCTTCGTCTGATGAAACCCACAAGTGATTTTCGCAAATATAAATGCCATAAGGATTAATTTCAATATTAGCCCAACTGGCTACATCGGGCCTTGGTATGGTAATCCAGGAGTTTCCATTGTCATCACTTTTTACGAGGTAATTCTTGCTTTCTCCTGAAATTGCAGAATTCGCAAATACTACCAACTCGTTTTGTCGAATTGCTATTTTACCACTTGCATAACTTGTTCCTAAACCAATTAATAATCGTGTCCAAGTTTTTCCATTATCATCAGATCTATACAATCCATTGCCAGTAGATGCAAATTGGTAGATCTCATTTTGGACAAGATCATAGACATTGCCGCCATATGGGCCTCCTAAAGGTTCCCATTGTGATTTCAGAGAACATAGAGTCGAAAGGAAAATAAATAGTGAAAAAATGATTTTCATCTGACCAAGTATTAATACGATGAGAAGAATAATTAGGGTCCTACGTATCTAAATATACAAATTTTTTAATAACATAAAGGTTTCTAATCCTGGATCACGAATTTTGTCGTGTACATATTTTCATTGGTTTTCAAAACCAACATATACAACCCAGATCCAAGTTTATTCGTATTAATATTTTGCAGGGAAACCAGATTTATTTTTTCATTCAGATAAATTTTCCCACTCAGATCATATACTTTCAGGTTGGCCGATCCTTTCAATTTTGAATCGAGTTTTAGCGTAAAATTTCCATTTGATGGATTTGGAAAAACGGAGAAATCATTATTTGCTATTGGTTGATGAGTAGAAGTCATATATAGGTCTGAGATTTTTCGGCGCCAGACGCCCTGGCCCTCAGTTCCGATGTATAGATAAGTATCATCGTAAACCGTTTGATTCGTATTGCCAAGGATTAATCCTTCATTAAATTTCTGCCAGGTCATCCCATGGTCAAATGAAATTATAACTCCACAGGAATTATCATTAGTGTTCGCGATTAGAATCCCATTTATATTGTTCAGAGAGACGATATGATTTACACCATCAGGCAATGGTCCGCCTGGTGTCCAGTTATCACCATTGTCAGATGAAAAATAGAGTTCGAATTCGCTGGAAAATGCATATTTGCCAAGGGCATACAAAACGTTGTCAAAAAAATACAAATTGGCGTAATTATCAACATCCCAATCTGGTTGATGAAGCGGCTGTTCCCAATTTACTCCACCATCTATAGATCTGAAAATGTGTGAAGGAGTTCCTGAGAAAATTGTATCACCATGCGAAGCAAATAGACTCACATTTATACGTTGACCATCCTCATTACAATCACATTTATAATCGAGCCAGGTATTATTCTGAAAATCTCTTTTTCTTAAAGAAGGATTTCCTGAATAGATTCCACCTCCTACCAATAATGTATTTTGGAAAGTAAAATATTGCGAATAATAGTTAAGATTAAAGGGATCCGTTAATTTCTCCCATGTTGCTCCGGCATTATTTGATTTATACATTTCCCAGCCGGAAATAATATATAGATCCTGTTGAAATTGATGGATATCCTGAAGTTCTTCATGTGTTGAGAATAAATCTTCCGTTTCCCAGGCTGAATTATCAAAATCATATTGTGAAATGCCTTGGTCTGTATTGCCAACCAGCAACCTGTTATTATGGATTAGAAGTGAATGTGCTTTACTTGCATATAACCCTTTATTGGAGGAGTGGAAAGTTAATCCCTCATCTGCCGAAGTCAGAATTCCTTGCTCCCAGTTACGCACCAACAATTTTCCATTTAAAGCAATCATTTGAATACATTCATAAGACAAACCCTGAGAATTTAAATCTGTCCAGGTTTTGCCTTCATCCTGGGAAGAGAACATTGTGTATTCACCTTTAGCAAAGAATGCATTCCCAAATTTGATAAAATCACTATGAATTCCAATGTAGGTATTAGGAATACTCCAGTTGTGACCACCATCCACTGATCTGCATAGTCTTCCATTTCCATTTTGAGCCAACATGAGATCGCCATCTACATATAGATTGTAAATCCTGGATAATGAAGTCGGGATATTCAATTTGATAAAAGAATTACCTGAGTCTTCTGATTTGAAAATTAAAGAATCTAAAACAACATAAAGATGGTCATCAAATGCACCAATAAAATGAATGCGATCAATAAATGTATTAATTGATTCAGGAAACCAGGAATATCCACTATCCACTGACGCCCACAAGTTATAATCATCAGCGAGGTAAAGCCGATCATGTGTTATTTCTATGCGATTAAAAATAGCATTTCCGGGACGGGTGATTTGATGCCAGTTATCCCCATTATTTTCACTTCGGTATAATTTTGCTTTTAATCCATCTTGTTCTAAGCTTTGAACTTCAACTACAATTGTGCTATTGAGAATACCGATATCAAAGCATGAATAACCTATTTCATTTCCAACTTGTATTCGTTGCCATGTTTCGCCATCATCGTGAGATCGAAAAAGACCATTCGTGGTAGCGGCAAATACAAATTGATCATTTTTCTTTAAATCATCAATATGACCTCCAAATGGACCTTGCATAGATTCCCATTGAGCAGACAGGGTACCAAAACTCGAAATACAGATAAGCAGAATGAGCAAGTTTTTCATCAGATATGTATTTAAACGATTCACGAGAGTATTTAAAAATAATATTTATGGTTTAGATTACCAAATCTGATTTTCAGACAGGTCAAAAAATAGGGATAAAAACCTTCAGGTATTTCCCTATTTCAGAATCGCAAATTTTGTTGTGTAACTCCTGTTTGCTGTTTGGATTGATAAAAAATACAGACCGGATACAAGATTTTCGGTTTCAATTGTAGTTTCGGATGTTACATCGATGTTCATTCTCTGACATATCCGGCCATGGATATCGCTGATTAAAATATTTGCATTTCCGGTTAATTGGGCATCAACCTTTAAAGTAAAATTTCCGCTTGATGGATTTGGAAAAATTATGAGGTCATTATTTAGAGAAGGGGCTTTAGTAGAGGTTGTAAATAGGTCTGAAATTTTTCGGCGCCAAACACCTCGATAATTAGTAGCTGCATACAGGTAATTTTGATCAAACGCAACTTCATTTACACTAATTCTGTCAAAACCATCATTGAATGGATGCCAGGTAAGCGCATTGTCAAACGAAACAAACACGCCATCTAAATCATTTAGCATGCTTGCTATTAAAATATTTCCTACAGCAGTTATTGATAATATGCCATTATCAAAAGGGTGGTCAGGTAGACCATTCGTTGATAACTGCCAATGTAATCCATCATCATATGATACATTTAATTCAATCGCATTCCGATGCAGTGAATCATTGGCTTCCAAAGCAAAAAATGTATGATTAAAGGCATACAATCTAAAGAAATTGCTTAATCCCATTTGATTGAAATAAATTCCTTCCATCGATTTTTGCCATGTTACGCCATTGTCCTGTGTGCGAAATAATTCAGAAAGATTAGCTGTAATAATCGTGTGATTATCAGATGCGAGGATTCGTGGTTGTTTTTTAACGCCATCCAGAAAAAGAAAATAATTTTGCCAGGTTGCACCGGAATCAGTACTTCGAAACAACTCATGTCCGGCGAAATCTCCGGCAAAAATGGACTGATTATGATGATAAAACTGGGAAATTGTAGGATGATCTGCGGGCGATACATTTTTCCATTGGTTATCTGCAGCCCCTAATCGAAATATCTGATGGTAACCTGAAATGGCTACTATATCTTCATTTATTATATCAATGTCTGTAATTTCTTCATTTGTTTTTAGCTGTAATGCGGTATCCCATTTCATAGAAGTAAAATCATAACAGGAAATTCCTTTAAATACCTGGCCGGTATATAATTTGTCATTATGAACTAATACAGATTGAACCGAACAAGCATGAATACCCGTATTGGCATCATGAAAATTTCTTCCCTCATCCGGTGAGACACTTACTCCTCTATATGGTTCGCAGATCATAAGATTGTTGCTGGCAGCAATTATATGATATGCTGCATCGGGGTATGAATTGATAATTTGCTTATGCCACGTAAGTCCCTGGTTATCTGATTTGTAAAGGGAATTCCAGCTACCGAGGAAATAATTATTCTGAAGTTTAACAAAACTCGCCTCACCACTTAATTCAGTATTTAAATTTGACCAGTTAAGGCCGGCATCTGGCGTGCGATATATTTTACCATCAGAATCAAAAACGAATATTATACTTTCGAATGCAAACACACTTTCAATATATCCTGACAGATCCCCAATAGTAATTTCTTCGAACTGATCTCCGATATTCGCAGACTTATACATTTTCTTATTAGATGCTACGTAGATATAGTTATTATAGGTATAAAGATGAAGATTGGATAATCCCTGATCTGAAATGTTACTATATGTCCATGAATTTCCTCCATCAAGAGAAACCCACAAATGGTTAAAATCATAAACATAAATGGAATAGCTATTTAAAGCGATTGAAAGATAGTCATTCACCAGAGGACGTGACAATCGCTTCCAGGAATTTCCATTATCATGACTTTCAAAGAGATATCTATTGACTAGTTGCCCTTCCAATGCGACCAGATCAACAACCAGAGAACTATCCTGAATGCCGATTTGTAAACAGGCAAATTTTTTTCCATTTTTAATATCAAGAAGTGTCCATGATTTGCCTGTGTCATGAGTTCGGAACAGTCCATCAGGCGTAGCAGCAAACTGAAAACTATTATTTCCTTTTAAATCATTTATATACCCTCCAAAAGGCCCATTCATCGATTCCCATTGAGCTAATAGTGAGGAGCATAAAAAAAAGTTAAAAAAAGTAGCAAATAATAATTTCATCAGAAGAGATTTAAAGCCAATAAAATTTCATCGATTTCTCCACCATTCAAATTTCATTCTAAGATATGGAGAATATACAGGTCTTCCTTATTGTAATTGTCAAATGCTTGTCAATGACGGTAATTTTTATGGAAGGAAAAAGTAGTATTATTGAAAATAATATCGCCGCACTGATTCATTCACATCATCGATTAAACGTCATGAGCCTCAACCAATACAAAGCCCCACTTCACAAAGCCCTTCAACTCTCCGAAGATTTTTTTGATACCCTGGATTCAACACCAGTCGGTTCCATGAAATCACACGAAGAGCTACTCTCCCTATGGGATCAAAAACTACCTGAAACCGGAATGGATCCCGAACAAATCCTGATCGACATGGATAAAGCTGCACGACCCGGCTTACATCTTAGTCAATCAGGCAGATTTTTTTCGTGGGTGATAGGTGGCTCATATCCTACAGGCGTAGCAGCTGACTGGCTGACATCAGCGTGGGATCAGAATGCAGGGATGTTCACCGTAGCACCTGCAGCAAGTATAGCTGAGGAAATTGCAGGCAAATGGTTAAAGCAAATTCTAAACTTGCCTGTGGACGCAAGTTTTGCATTCGTTACCGGTTGCCAAATGGCTCATTTTACATGTCTCGCAGCTGCCCGGAATCATCTTTTCCATCAGGCAGGATGGGATATAGAAGCGAAAGGATTTTACGGTGCTCCACGAATAAGAGTGATTTGTGGCGATCAAAAACATTCCACCATCAATCGGGCCATGCGCATGCTTGGTTTTGGCACGGATATACTGACCGACGTTCCTTCCGATGAATATGGCCGGATCAATGTCGCATTGTTTGAAAAGGAATTTATGAAAGAACCTGATGTGCCAACACTAGTTCTCTTGCAGGCAGGTGATCTAAATACTGGTGTATATGATGATTTTAATGCTATCATTCCACTTGCGCATAAATTTAATGCATGGGTACACGTAGATGGTGCATTCGGTTTGTGGGCTTCAGCCAGCAAACATTTATCTCATTTAACAAAAGGAATTGAAACTGCAGATTCCTGGGCAACTGACGGACACAAATGGCTGAACGTGCCATACGATTGTGGATATGCATTGACCGCCCATCCCGAAGCACATTATCGATCCATGTCCCAACAGGCAAGCTATGTTTTTGAGGACCAGACTGCCCGCGATTCAATGTATTGGAATCCTGAATTTTCGCGACGGGCCCGAGGATTCGCCACATATGCTGTCATCAAAGAATTAGGCACTCAGGGAATTGAAGAACTTGTCGATCGTACATGCGCTCATGCGAGAAGCATAGTAGAACAAGCAGGAAAATTACCTCATACTGAAATTGTAGCCATGCCTGTCATCAACCAGGGCTTGATTCGTTTCCTGGATCCGAAAGGAAACAGTGAAAAGGATCATGCTGCCTACACAGAAAAAGTCATTCATGAAATCAATGAATCCGGAGAAGCATTTTTTCAGCCTGTGACATTCAAAGGAAAAAGATGCATGCGTGTATCAGTAAGTGGATGGAGAACGAGTGATGAAGATGTGCGAAGGACAGTGGCGGCTATACGAGAAGCAGTGAGTGGTGAGTAGTAATGTAGTTTCGTCTCCGAGGTTGCTGTGGTTGGTGAGCTGTAGCACGAGGTTGAGTAAAAGCAGGTCGAACCATAGCACAAGGATGAGTTGAGCTGGTCGAAGCGCAACGACCGGGATTTGTGTGATCTACAGATCGTTATTAATTTTCATTTTTGAAAAATGTCAACTTATGTCATCATCTCGACTGCGCGCGATGAATATTGAATAAAACCGTTATTCAGCTATTAAGAATCGTTGAGCGAAGTCGAAACGATATAACTAGGGCATACCATTGTGTACTCAAAACAAAATGAATCATTGCGTTCGAAATTCCCGGTCGTTGAGCGTAGCCGAAACGAAACGTCACGAAGGATAATCGTCTCTGTTTCGTCCTGAAAAAAGTTGACAGGTTAAAACTGTTCAACCATGCAA
>JBDUAU010000357.1:0-8793 GCA_040004485.1 Saprospiraceae bacterium | reverse complement strand
AGTATTCACCTCCTATGGCGAATTGTTTAATCAAAATGAAGCACTGAAAAATATTGGGTTTAGTCTTGGATTAAATATTTCCGGATACCTGGAAGCGATATTGATCGTGATTCCTTTAGGTTTTATTATCGGGTTGATTAAATATGCCCGGTGGGGATTTCAGCGGCAGGTGGATGCATTGAGATATGTTCCTTTGACAGCGGTGACGCTCTTATTTGTATTATGGTTTGGAATCGGTGTGCCGATGAAAGTTCACTTTCTTGCATTCGGTATTCTTATTTATCTCCTGCCCATCATGGTGCAGAGAATTGATGAGGTGGCTGATGTATATCTCAAGACAGTGCATACATTAGGAGCTACCGATTGGCAAGTGCTTAGGACCGTATATATACCAAGTGTTCTTTCACGGTTGTTTGATGATATAAGGGTTCTTACAGCTATTTCGTGGACATACATTATTGTGGCAGAAACAATGAATAGCAATGAAGGAGGGATAGGTACTTTAATCTATTACGCCGGTCAACGACAGGGGCGATATGATAAAGTCTTTGCATTGCTTCTGATCATTATGGCTATTGGTATTATCCAGGATAAAATATTTATATGGCTGGATCGTGAATTTTTCCCTTTTAAATATCAGGCTATTGACGCTGTCAAATCGTCTTCACTCCAGCAAAAAAGTGCACTCAGTGTGATTATGGATTATTCGATCAATGTTGCAGGATGGGTTGGAATAGGAATTTATTTTTTACTTCTGCTGAGTGAGTTTTTCGCATTATTGGGTGGTGTAAAGCCTTTGAGTTACATTTTTGGCAGTACGGTATGGGTCATCAATACTGTGGTCATTGTTTTGGTGATTTATAAAATCTGGAAATGGTATCATGACCGAACTGATCAATTGTTGATGAAAGCAGCGTCTGCTAAAACCGTCAAAGCATGAGTATAAAATTCACGGATACTGCAGCGAGGGAGAATATCATAGAGCTTAAGAATATTTCTCAATCATATGATGGCGGAAAGAACTGGATCATCAGGAATCTTGACCTGCTTATAGAAGATAAACCTGACCAAGGACAGTTCGTTGTATTGCTTGGTGCTTCAGGCAGTGGAAAATCTACTTTACTCAGATACATTGCAGGATTACAAACACCAACGGAAGGCGAAGTTCTGATCAAGGGGAAGCCTGTAAGTGATAAGCAAAGAGTGAGTATGGTTTTTCAGGAATATTCTTCTCTTCCATGGATGACAGTGCTGGATAATGTAGCTCTTGCTCTTGAATACAAAGGCATGGACAAGAAGGATAGATATATGAAGTCCATGGAGATAATTGAACTTGTTGGTTTGGCAGGCCAGGAAAAGAAGTATGCACAGTATCCTGCGTTATCCGGTGGCCAATTGCAGCGTGTGGCTATTGCAAGAAGTCTGATAGCCAATCCTGAAATAATATTGATGGATGAGCCGTTTGGTGCGTTAGATATCCGTACGAGGATTCAGATGCAGGATATGCTGATCGATCTGTGGCAACGATTCAATTCAACAATCATCTTTGTGACGCATGATATCAGTGAGGCTGTTTATCTCGCTGATGATATCTACATCATGAAGTCACCTCCTTCAACTATTGTCGAGCATATCGATATTGATCTTCCGTTGCAAAGAGATCACAATACCAAACGGGATAAGCACTTTACGGAATTGGTGCAGCAGGTAGAGGATGAGATGATGAAGGTATCGGATATGAGGTAAAAAGCAGGGGGCATGGAGCATGGAGCAGGGAGAATTTTGTGAAGTGATGCTTTCGATGCCGGATTAAGGGATGCCGGACTCATAACGCACTTACGAATTTAGTTTGGCTAATTACGAATGACGATTCTCAAGTTGAGCGAAGTCGAAACTTATTTTGTATTATTTTATCGGTCGTTGAGCGGAGTCGAAACGAAACGACATCAAGTGGAGTCGAAGTGAACATAGACGAGTTCAATGAGTGGAATCGAAGTGGACGGACGATTTACAATTTAAGAAATTTTCGGACGTAAATTTTTGATTTTATTTGAAATTGAATAATGTACACTCCCGATGGCAGGTCAGACACATCTAAATAATCCTGATTTTTATAGTTTCCGATTTTTTGACCTATTGAGTCGAATAAATCTATTTTCTGCGCATTTTCCGGTAATGAAATAAAATCTGTGGTTGGATTTGGAAAAATATTCCAATTGGAAAGCTGGTCTATTTCTTTTGTGGCAGTATAGTCGCATTCGTGATTGAATTGGATACCAGGATTCTTAAAATATAAGTCAGGATCCTCATAGCATCTCAGAAAACCATTATCTTCTAAAATACATGCTTCACCACTTCCCCACCAAAAGCCACCGTATCCAGTCTGGCCAATTCGTTCAATAATTGGATTCTGTAAATACCATGAAGGCTGCAGACCCGGCGGGTCAAGGATGGTTACAAATTGTGTTCTTAATAATGTGCCATCTACAATTATTTGTCCAATTGAATCAATAATGTAACTGAAATCAATTGGCCCGTTATCAAAATCACTTTGACAGCCCATGAATACGGAATAGTCTTCAACGCGCGAATTGATAGTATCCCCCACAGCTGCACCAAAGTCATATAAAAGAACAAACTCATTTTCAACTTTATAGTATACTTTATCACCGTCTGTGACAATGTATTTATTTAGCGTAATATCTGTGTGAAATGTATCATTTTCGAAAATAGAATATCTTAATAATCTTGCGTTTTGTCCGAGTATTAAAGTATCTTTTTCAACAACGAATTTGAAGTAGAATGGAGCGTCACTATGGAAATCTGTATAACTATTGTAATGCCAGATTGCTCCTATAGGGGCGAAAACAGTAGTATCCTGTGCATGTAAATCACCCAGGAATAAAAGACACGTGTATAAGATTAAGATCCTCACTGATTTTTATTTGTTTTAAAACTAAATAATATCTCTCATATCGGACTTAATGGTTCATTATTTGTCATATTTCTTGCATATCTAAATGCAGCCGCCATGTTTGCTTTTTCACGCAAATCAGAAATTTGCTGACACTTCAACGTAGGCGCAGCCTACGCTGAACCGTAAGTCATTCAAAATTTTGGCGAGCCAAAATTTTGAATGGCCAATTTGTAGCCCATGGATGCGTTGAGCTGGCCGAAGCACACGTCTAATGCTTACTGACTCACGAAGAAATTCTTCTCCATGAATAGGTGAATTTTGTCTAATACATAATACCTTTAGGCCTCCTTTGTTAACAAATTGAAACTCCAGTTGTTATTGAACACATAATGCACACCACGGTTTTAGCTCCTTCTTCGCAAACAAAGACGACATTCGATATTGATGGGTTGGGATACAATGCCATCTTGTTTCAATCCTGGGCTGATCCGCTGTTTCCAGAGGTAGTCGGTACGAGTATCTTCCTGAGTAAAGCCTATCAATCTGCATTGGCGACTGCTCCACCTGAAGGGATGGAATTTTATTATGTAAGGTTGGAGAATAGTGAAGGTCTGGTCGGTATGTTATGTTTTCAGATAGAAGGCTTTAATCCTGGAGACAGCCTTAAAAATCAGGTCAATGGAAAATTGATAAGCCATATCAAATACAAAATGGCTTCCTTGATCAATTTAAAAGTTCTTTGTCTTGGCAATACATTGGTCACTGGTGATTATGGTTTTTGTTTCAAGGAAGAGGTGCCAAAGAAATTGCGTACGATCCTGATGATGGAGACGATCGACTGGATGCTGAGTTTAAAACAATTCAGCCACATCGGATTAGTATTTGTGAAGGATTTTTATGAAGATATTTTTAAAGAAATTCCTGATTCGCCTCATTGCAAAAAATATCACTTCATCGATACCCAGCCCAGTATGATACTTGATGTGCATAAGGATTGGAAAAAACTGGATGGCTATCTTGATTCGCTTAAATCAAAATACAGGGTAAGGGCTAAAAAAGCACTGTCTTCTGCATTTGGACTTGAACGCGTTGAACTTGATGCTGCTGAGATTGAAGATTTGGAAGAGGAGTTGCATAATCTTTATCTGAAAGTGGTAGATGATGTAGGATTCAATCTCTTTATTCTTCCGGTTGGATATTTTACATCTTTAAAACGTAAGCTTGGTGACAAGTTTCATCTGTGGATATATCGGGATAAAGGAGAATTAATTTCATTTTTTACAGTATTTGAAGATGGAGATATTCTGGATGCTCATTTTCTGGGTTATGATCCTGAAGTAAACCATAAGCATAAACTCTATCTCAACATGTTGCTGGCTATGATTGATTATGCGGCTACGCATGGATTCGCGCAACTTCAATTGTCACGTACTGCGACTGAGATCAAAAGTTCGGTAGGTGCGGAAGGCGTTCCGATGTGGGCTTATATGCGTTCTCCGAAAAGAAGATTCAACTGGCTGATTCCAAAGGTGTATGCGTTTTTTAAGCCGGATCTGGATTGGGTGCCGAGGGATCCATTTGCTTTGCCAACCGCCCACTGAAAAGGGAATCACTTTTTTCCCCAGCCCCTGATGCTTCGACCCTCTCTACTCATCCTTCTGCTTCAGCTCAGCAACCAAGGGGGAGTAAATGTTGTGACCCGTCCAGAAAGAATTTCCTTAGCCCAACCTCTGTATTGAGGAATAGCATTTACCTTATTTCTAAAAACAAAAATCAACAACTCCAGCTTTCAGGGGGCGGGGGCTAATATATTATCTTTGCACATATGGAAGAATTGTCAAAGCGATATAGTCCCACGGATATTGAGGACAAGTGGTATGAACACTGGATGAAGTGCCGTTATTTTCACTCTACACCTGATGACCGGGAGGCGTACAGTATTGTGATTCCACCTCCAAATGTGACAGGTCAGTTGCATATGGGTCATATTCTCAATAATACAATCCAGGATACATTGATTCGCAGGGCAAGACAGGAAGGTAAAAATGCCTGTTGGGTGCCTGGTACAGATCATGCGTCCATTGCCACTGAAGCTAAAGTGGTCAATTTGCTTCGTGAAAAAGGAATTAAAAAATCAGATCTCACACGCGAAGAATTTCTGAAATACGCATGGGAATGGAAAGAAAAATACGGGGGCATCATTCTGCATCAGTTAAAGAAACTGGGAGCCTCATGTGATTGGGATAGGACTGCGTTTACGATGGATGAGGTCCGTTCTGAAGCGGTGATTGATGTTTTCATAGATCTTTTTAATAAAGGAAAATTATACAGAGGCAAGCGAATGGTCAATTGGGATCCTTCGGCCCAAACCGTATTGTCGAACGAGGAGGTGCTATATGAAGAAGAAAAAACATCGCTTTACAAAGTCAAATATCAGATCGAAGGTTCCGATGATGAATGGATCACCATTGCGACTACCAGACCTGAGACAATCCTTGGCGATACGGCGATAGCTGTTCATCCCGATGATGGTCGGTACAAACATTTGCATGGGAAAAGAGCTATTGTTCCTTTGATTAATCGAAAGGTTCCGATTATTGCAGATACTTATGTAGATAGAGAATTCGGTACCGGTGCATTGAAAGTAACACCGGCACATGATGTCAATGATTATGAAATCGGTTTAAGACATAATCTTGATGTCATTGATGTACTGAATCCTGATGGGTCGATGAGTCCTGCAGCGATCATGTATGTTGGTCTGGATAGAGATAAAGCTCGGCTTGAAATGGTTAAAGTTTTGACTGTTGCGGGTCAGATGATTAGTACTGAGGATTTGATTCATAATGTGGGACGATCTGAGCGAACTCGCGTTGTGGTTGAGCCGAGACTTTCATTGCAGTGGTTTGTGGATATGAAACAAATATCTGACCCTGCATTGGATGCGGTGGTGGATGGAGTGATTGATTTTTATCCTGATTATCTTAAAAATACGTACCGGCATTGGATGGAAAATATCCATGACTGGTGCATCTCGCGGCAGCTGTGGTGGGGTCATCAGATTCCTGCATGGTATTTAGTGCATGATGATGAAGAATTAGTATTTGTTGCAAAATCAGAAAGCGAGGCACTAGAACAAGCGCGAGAACAAACCGGGCGTTCGGATTTGCAGGCATCAGCACTTCGAAGAGATGAAGATGTATTGGATACTTGGTTTTCATCATGGTTGTGGCCGATAAGTGTTTTTGATGGCTGGAAAAATGAAAAGGAATTCAATTATTACTATCCGACCAGTGTACTTGTAACCGGATGGGATATTATTTTTTTGTGGGTGGCGAGAATGATCATGGCAGGTTATGAGTGGAAAGGAATGAAACCATTTCAATCGGTGTATTTCACGGGGATGGTGAGAGATAAGCAACGCAGAAAAATGAGCAAGCAATTGGGAAATAGTCCCGATGCACTTGAACTGATTGAGCAATTTGGTGCTGATGGCGTACGCTATGGTATCATGGCTTCTGCGCCTGCCGGAGGGGATATCTTATTTGATGATAAGTTATGTGAACTCGGTCGAAATTTTTGTAATAAAATCTGGAATGCACTCCGTCTTGTAAAGTCATGGAATGTCGATCAGTCACTGATGCAGGATGAAGGAAGAAAGCTTGGTATACGATGGATCAAATCCAGGATGAGTGTGATTGATGCAGAACTTCGGCAACAGTATATTCAATTTCGATTGTCTGAAGGTGTGACTGCTTTGTATTCATTTGTGTGGAATGACTTCTGCAGTATATTTCTTGAGATCATAAAGCCGACATATGGTGAGGCATCCGATGCTGAAAGTTATGAATCTACATTAGAGGTATTTGAGGAAATATGTAAACTGCTCCATCCGTTTATGCCGTTTATCACCGAAGAAATCTGGCATCAACTTCGTAGCCGGAAGGAAGGTGCTGATTGTATTGTAGCCAGAATTTCTGATAAAGCAGGTGAGGTTGACCATGAAGTGATTAAAACACTTGACCACATCCTTATTGTAAAATCTTCTGTGCTTGAATTGCGCAATCAATATCAATTATCTCCTAAAGACACGATGATCCTGATCCATCCGACTGAAGCTGATCTTATCAAACTATGGAATGAGCCGGGGACGAAAGATATTTTGCTTAAGCTTTCAAATGCTACTGCTGATGAAGGTGAATCTTCAGGTGTTCCTTTTCTTGCGGGAAGATATCAATATCATGCTGCATTGCATATTGAAATTGACAGGGAGGCTGAATTGAAAAGGATGAATGAAGAATTAGTTTATTATCGCGGCTTTGTCATGAGTGTTGACAAGAAATTGAGTAATGAAAAATTTGTTGCTAATGCATCACCTGATGTTGTTGAAAAAGAAAGACTGAAAAAGGCTGATGGGGAGTCCAAAATAGAGCAGCTATTAAAAAGTATTTCTCAGTTGAACTGATATGATAATTCAAATTTCTTACCTCCGGATTTTCATCAGTATTTTTTGCATGCTCTTTAGCATTATTTTTTGTTCTGCGCAGACTGTGATCACAGCATTGCCCCGATGGATGGTGAGCAGCCTGGTTTTTTATGATATCCCACAGACACCGACGAAACGGTTTGTGGATCATAATTCATGGGGATATCAGTTTGAGGCTCAATATCGGTTGCAATACAATAAGCCTTTTATGGCCGGTATTTATTACCATGAGACCACATTGAGCAGGTACGTGCTGAAGTATGCCCAATCATCCGGAACAGGAGATATCAATGTTCGTGATAAAGCAAATACACGCAGGCTTGAAGCGGGGTTCAGTGCAGGTTTTTATCCTGAGATCAATTGGTTGTTGCAGCCGTATATTATCGGTCATGCAGGTCTTTCTATTTTTCAGTCATCATCGATACTGACAGATGATGATACAAATGAATCGATAGAAAGGTTTTCTGAATCAACTACTTATGCGCCAGGATATGGTCTTGATTTTGGAGTACATATTGTGCCGGTCATATGGTACATCAGGGGTGATGTGCGGATTGGTTTTAGTGGTAATACAAGTGCGGATTATCTTATACTTGATAAAAAGAACTCCGGAACTACAGAATATCCGATTGATTATTTTGTACAACATACTTCTGCAGGAAAGTGGTTGAAGATTTCGGTAGGGATTAGTTATTTGTTTTGAAAAATAATCCTGGCTTTTAGAAATTCTAAGATTTTCGGTTGGGGATATTATTTATGCAACCCTTTCAGGGTTGGAAAACTTTCTTCATTTCTATTTCCGTGGGTTTCACCCACGGCTAATAATATTGAAGTCTTTCAGACTTCTTTGTTTATCGTGATGTATACAATAATTCCAATCTTGCAGGATAGGTTTCGACTTCTTATAATAATCTTGGGTCATTAGACTTTAAGAGGTTATGAATTTGTGTATTGATTTTAAGCTCAAACATAAAATTAAGGCATATTAATAACTCCTCCGCCTCCGCCTTCGCCTCCTCCTATTTGCGTATTTTTGAGCTATGATTGAGGAACAGGACAATGAACAGGACAATGAACAGGATGGCGAAGAAGGCTTATACGAGCATCATCGTTTTCTTACACCGGGTGGTTTAAATCCGGTAAGGATAGATAAGTATATTCAGACAAAACTGGAAGGAATCTCCCGTAATAAAATTCAAAATGGAATTCGTGCGGGGGCTGTGAAAGTTGATGGTGAAGCGATAAAGCCCAATTTTATATTGAAGCCGGGGCAGACCATTACCATTTTATTGCCAAAGCCGCCAGAGCTTGGACAAAGTATTGTTCCTGAGGAAATACCACTTGATATCCGATATGAGGACAATGATCTCATGGTCATTCATAAGCCAGC
>JBDUAU010000182.1:0-2628 GCA_040004485.1 Saprospiraceae bacterium | reverse complement strand
ATGGTATTACCTTCTATTTTTCGCTGGATATCCCACAATAAGTCGATATCGGTCATAGTGCCGTGTCCATCCAGAATTTTGTGCAGGATTTTTTCCATCCAGGCAGTGCCTTCTCTGCAGGGACTACACTGACCGCAGCTTTCATGATGATAAAATCTTGTGAATGTATATAAGTTATAGACCACGCTTGCACTTGTATCCATGACGATGAATCCTCCAGAACCTAACATGGTACCTGTAGCAAAACCTCCGTCTGCAAGTGATTCATATGTCATGAGACGAGGTTCTCCGTTTGCGGTCTTCAGGATTAGATCTGCCGGCAGTATTGGAACAGATGATCCACCTGCAACAACTGCTTTTAGTTTTCTATCGGTGAGCATGCCTCCGCAGAAGTGATCAGAGTAGATGAATTCTTCTACAGGTACACCTAATTCGATTTCATACACGCCTGGTTTTTTGATGTGGCCTGAAGCAGAGATTAGTTTTGTTCCTGTTGATTTTCCAATTCCGATTTTACAATATTCTTCTCCGCCATTGTTGATGATCGGTACGACTGCGGCGATCGTTTCCACATTGTTGACTACGGTGGGGCAGTCATATAATCCTTTTACAGCAGGGAAAGGAGGTTTGATGCGCGGATTTCCACGTTTTCCTTCGAGTGATTCAAGTAATGCGGTTTCTTCACCGCAGATATATGCTCCGGCACCGGGATGAACATAGATGTCATGATCAAAACCGGAGCCCTGAATATTTTTTCCAAGCCAGCCATTTTTATAGGCTTCAGCTATAGCTTTTTCCAGAATGCGGATGATATAAAAGAATTCACCGCGGACATAGATGTATGATGTTTTTGCGCCGAGAGCAAAGCTTGATGTCAGCATTCCTTCGATCAAAAGATGAGGGATATGTTCCATCAGATACCGGTCCTTGAATGTACCTGGTTCTGATTCATCGGCATTACAGACCAGGTAGCGAGGGACACCTTCCGGCCTGGCCAGAAAGCTCCATTTCATTCCTGTCGGGAATCCTGCACCTCCACGACCACGCAGTCCTGATTTCTTGACCTCTTCGAGTACGGCTTCAGGTGTCATTGTCTTCAGCGCTTTTTCTGAAGAGGAGTAGCCACCATGAGCACGGTACACGTCATAGGTCTCTATGCCGGGTACATCAATATGTTCGAATAATAATTTTCTTTCCATTGTTTAACCGCTAATTACGCAGAAATTATTTAAAATATAATTTGCGCAAATTGTTATCGCTTATTAATGTTTTAGATTTTTAGAAACAATAAATCTTCTGTATTGAAGTGAAGGAGTTCCAAAATTGATCAGTAATCCTAATCCAAGTTTGGTGGCCGACAAGTAATTTATTATTTGAGCCTGATGATCATCTAAAGATCCATCAACAGCTTTTAGTTCTACGATGATGTGATTATATGCGAATATATCGGCACTGAATTTCTTCTTCAGTTGAGTTCCTTTATAAAAAACGTTGAGAAGCTTATATGATTCGAAAGGAATATTCCTTTCTTGCAATTCAATGCATAACGCCTCATGATACACACTCTCGAGAAAGCCTTTCCCTAATTCTTTATGAACTTCCATACAGGCTCCAATAATTTTATATACCTCTTCCTGGAAAGGATATTCATAGGACGAATAATACTTATTTTCAACATCTGCTACCAGGAAATTATCCTCAAATGCTGAGTTTTGGGATATTGCTAATTCTGCGTAATTCATTTTTGAAATAATTTCTGCGTAATTAGCGGTTAACAAAAGTTGTGAGATCAAGATAATTTGTGTGATTCTCTCTGTTTTTGTTTTCTGCGAGTATTTGATCTACTTTTTCAAAGGTCAGATCTTCATAGTATTTCTCTCCGATTTGTAACATGGGTGCTGTGCCGCAAGAGCCGAGACATTCTACTGTCCTTAGGGTGAATTTTCCGTCAGATGTTGTTTCTCCGTTTTTGATGCCTAGTTTTTGTTCGATGTGGGCTACTATGTCATTAGCACCTCTCAGCCAGCACGAACTTGTCCTGCATACCTCAATAAGACATTTGCCAACTGGTTTTAATTGGAACATGCTATAAAAAGAAGCTACCTCATACACTTCGATGGGTTGTATGTTCAAAATTTCAGAGACTCTGTCCATTACCGGCACGCTCAACCAGCCATCAGATTCGGCTTGTGCGATGTGAAGTAAAGGCAGCAGTGCAGATTTTTGTTTTCCTTCCGGATATCTGTCCATGAGTTTCCTCATCAGTGCTTCTGCTTCAGTGCTGAATGTTATTTTATTGTCGGACACCCTGAACAAATTTTTGAATTATGATTTACGATTTGTTCAACCCCTTCAGGGTTGGAATTCTTTTTTCACTTTTAATCAGCGGGTTTCACCCGCGGCCATTAATATGTGATCCTTTCAGGATCAGGTGTATGATCCTTTCAGGATCAAATTTTATTCACATTTCACATTTCACATTTCACATTTCACATTTCACATCTCACATTTCACATTTCACATTTCACATTTCACATTTCACATTTCACATCTCACATTTCACATTTCACATTTCACATCTCACATCTCACATCGGTTGATGAGCTGTAGAACGAGGATGAGTAGAGC
>JBDUAU010000206.1:0-2630 GCA_040004485.1 Saprospiraceae bacterium | reverse complement strand
TTCTGATTCAAACACCTGAATTGTCGAAATCTGTCTGATTATCTCCGCAAATTTATTTTCTCCACAACTACTCCTTCACTATCAGCATTCATCAACATATAGAAATTCAACTCCAACCAAGTGATATCCAATTCTGAAAATTCCTGAATTCTGAAAATTCTGATTCAAACACCTGAATTGTCGAAATCTGTCTGATTATCTCCGCAAATTTACTTCCTCAACGACCACTTCCCTACCCTCTTTATTCATCATCCTGATCACATACGTGCCATTAACAAGCTTATTGTTCAGGGACAATTGAATTATATCACTTGATAAATTATCAATTTTCCCTTGTTGAACATTCTTTCCGAGAAGATTAAAGACTGCATAATGTGTAGGTGCAGGATCCCGTCCGAGAATTTTGATGTTGACTTCACTACTATTTGCAGGGTTAGGGAATACTAGTGTCGAATAATCTACATCATGCAAATGAATGACATTCGCCTTAAACCGACTATCAAAATTATATAACTCTTTGCCCGAATTTTATAATAATCCGATCGATCATAGGACTCAACTTTATACCATGAGAATACATACTTCAAACTTCTATAAAAAAAGACAAAAAAACGAAATGTCCACTCCGACCAGAAAACAAAAGCAAATGATCCTGATCAAAAAGATCCGGGAATTAAAAATCCAACAGCATCGTCAACATCAAAGAAAATGGGCCGTTTTATGGATGATGACATTGCTGACCATTTAATTCTCCGTGGTGGTCAACATCCTCAGGGCATTGATTATGCTTATGAAATAAAATAAAATTGTGACATATTATATATTTGAAAAGAAGTTGATCAGATTTGAATTTAATCTTACTTTCTCTTTGAATTTTTTTTTGATTCCCTGCTATACTCCGTTTACAATTTTGGATTCATCAATCTGAAATAAGGGCCTGGCTCTTAATGTCATGCTTTTCCCCTATTTTCATATAGATTTTTCAGCATTATAAACCCACATATCATGAAATCAATACTTTACATATTTGCATTTTTAATTCCGATAGGAATTAACGCAGAAAACCTGGTGATGAAAATTACAAATCCACAGGTCAGTGGCAACCAGGTAGTCTATGATGTAGTCACCGACCATTTCTCAGATCTGATAGCGGTTCAATACAGCATATCATACGACACAACCAGATTGACATTTTCAGGTATTCAAAACATCAACCTTTCCCAACTCACTGAAGATAATTTCTACGGCGGCATACCAGGCACAATCACAACGCTATGGTTTGATCAGACATTACAGGGCACATCAGTTGCGGACGGCACGATTTTGTACCAGATCATTTTCAATATGAAAAACGGAACATATGGTGGTGTTTGTTTTTCGCAGGAACCTCTTGAAAGTGAATTCGCACGTGTTGATAATGTGCTCAATTCCTATTTTATCGTAGATGATTGCCATGCCGATCCATTCGAAGTCAATCTTACCACAAGTACTGAGGAAATCGCTGATCGTTTTGGCCTCAATGTGTTTACAATAGCACGTGATCAAAAAATTCAATTCGCATTAACCCAACAAGAAACAATTGATTTTCATGTTTTTGATCTGAACGGACAAATGATTTCTGCTTTCCCAAAAAAGGAATATTCAACCGGACAACATACGCTGAATATGAACAGATCCCTTGTACCGGGCATCTATATTCTGACCACTGTAATTGATCATCAGCCAGCAGCGTTTAAAATCTTTTATCAATAGCAATTGTAAAATTTGCTTGTCCATTTCGTCGATGTGTTGTGGTGCCGGTAAAACTTCGTTTTATTAAAAATGCATTCATAACGCAAAATAGCGTTTTGCAGACGCGGACATTTCAAAAAATTTTTAATTATTGGTGAAGCCAATAATTAAAAATGCTGATCTTGTATCCATAATTGAACCACATTTTGAAAACTCTAACAACATTATTTTTTGCATTTGCCTTTATGGGCAATGCCTTCCCGAATACATGGAACATCGGTCCCACTCGTGCCTATAACCTGCCCAGTGAAATTAAAAATCTGGTTCAGACTGGAGATACGATTTTCCTTGATGCAGGTATTTATACAAATGATGCTACGAAATGGACTAAAAACAATCTAAGCTTTATTGGCCTGGGTAATGGTGCAGTATTACAATACACAGGTGATATTTCAAATGGCAAAGGAATATGGGTCTTCGAATCTCCGGGCTCTTCAGACAATGCTTACATTGAAAATATAACCTTCGATGGTGCCAGAGTTTCAGACGGCGATGGTGCCAATGGCGCAGGTATCCGTTACCAGGCAAATAATATTACGGTAAAGAACTGCAAGTTCATGAACTGTCAAAACGGGATACTTGAAGGTCATGGAAGTGTCAGCACAAGTAATGTCGTGATCATCAATTCCGAATTTGTCAACAATGGCTATCAATTACCAAATGATCCTGACTATTCAGGATATGAACACAACATCTATATCAGTGCCAGTGCAGATACATTACTGGTGATGAATTGTTACTTCCACCACGCTCGCGGACAAGGTAATTCATTAAAGACAAGGGCGCAACGAAGTTATATTCTATACAATCTCATTGATGAAGAAGACACCGGCTATGGC
>JBDUAU010000294.1:0-2632 GCA_040004485.1 Saprospiraceae bacterium | reverse complement strand
GGTGATGGTGACTTTTTATTAAAAGTGATTTGTAAGGATTTACAAGCTTACCAGAATTTATTGTTCAATGTACTTTCTCAGATTCCGGAAGTAGAGCGGTTAAAAACACTAATGACACTTTCTACTGTAAAGAACAGAAAGGTATTGCCTCTTACCTATTGATCATTTGAACATGTATTTTTCTTTCAATTTAAATCATCTTTGAGCGCACAGTCTCTGCTCTGGTCTTTAACTCCACCTGAAGGCCTTACATCCTGGTTGTTTGGCACCATGCATATTCGTGACGAACGTGCACACACAATGAGTAAAAGACTTTACCCGCTTATCCTTGAAGCAGATGCATTTGTTGGCGAGATGGATATGAATGCGCCTCCCGTCATGATGGAGCAAACCTTCTATGACGCCAGGAAAACAATATCAGAGACAGCCTTTAAGAAACTTCAGCATCAGCTGCTGAAATCATTTCAAGTCGATCTGGCCCATTACAACCATCTGCATCCGTTGATGATCATGAGTGTCATATCAAATAGTGTGCTGCAGGCTGAGCATCACATCTCCCTTGATGAGCATTTATGGGATTATGCAAAGCAGCATGGAAAAGTAATGATGGGATTGGAATCATATGATGAACAGTTCAGGATATTGCATTCAATCGATGCAATTCCTCTTTATGCTCAAATGCGAAAAATAGGCAGGTATCCTTCCAGTGTACGGAAGCATACCGCCAGAGGATTAAAACTTTACATCGGGGGCAAAATACATGAGCTGTATATTCTTTCAAAGTCATCCATGCATGATCTGAGGAAGAAAATTATTTATAATCGAAACACAAGGATGGCTGAAGTCATCGCTAACTTCGATACATCATCTCAATATTTTATTACTGTCGGTGCAGGTCATCTAAGTGGAAAAACCGGGATTCTTTCTGCACTAAAAAAAGCAGGATGGAAAGTGAAATCAGCTGGCCATCTTCTCAGACTACAGGTATAATCCTGCCCCTAATGTTACTGTAGCATGTCTCGCATAACTTAAGGCAGCGGACGCAAACACGGGACCTAATCTCAGACCAACATTCGCTTCCATGATCCATGGGTTATTGTTATTCAGGTATAAATTCACATCGTAGTTGAGATCTGCATCCTGGTAGTTATAATGAATCTTCGAATGTGAGGTCTGATATCCCACCATCAACTGTCCGGATAAAATTTTTCCGGATTTACCAATATGGGCTGTAATTAAGTTTTGATCACTATACAGATAAGTGCTGGCTGAAATATGATGATAAAAATAACCCACTGAGAAATCAATAGGAGGGTTTTTAAAATATCCTGAAATGGAATGTCTGAAACCAATGCCAATAAATCGAACTCTTCCAAGATCCTCTCCTAATGGGAACGAAAGAAATCTCGCGCTGACTTCAGAATTCAGGAATCCACCGACAGTAAGTTGCGGTGTTCCAAGGGTCATTCTTTTTAAATTATATCCGCCGGGAAATACATAAAATGTAGTATCCTCACCCTGGAGAACTATTGCATTCGGATCACCGATGATAGTGGGTACAGTGAGTGTCTGCTGCGGATGAAAATCCCCTGTAGTTGTGCCTCTGAAAGTTCGCATGGATTCAGACGGGTAGGAAACCATGGCCTGTAGTTTGAATCTGATAAAAAACTGTTTATCAAAATTTGACCATTCCCAAATACCTGTATTGATATTTGACGCAAACAGGTCCGCTAAGGGTTGAATGTAAGGCTTTGCATTTTCACCTATATAGGAATCCAGATAATCTTTGATGGAGGAGTCCTGGGATCTGAGCAGGTTGGTTGTCAGCAGGCAGGTAATACAAAACAGAATTAGCTTTTTCATTTTTTAGGTTTTCGTTGAATAAGTGATGGTTTAACTTATCATAGAAGCCAGAATCATGAGGAAGCTATATACGGAGCTAAAGAGAATAAATCAACAAGTCCCTATTAAACACATAATTTCTATATATGTTTAAATGCGCGTTTTATCTTGCCTGTAAATTTCATCGTCTAAATCAAATGTTTCTTCGAATCTTTTGTGCATTTCTGTAACAAGATGACGTCAAAAGCGTTTTCCAATCTACTTATGAGACTGACTCTGCTACGCTATTTGTTGACCTGTGTTTGTTTTTCTGTTTTCATCCTGGCCAATGGACAGACTAACCATACTCTTAGTGGTTATATCAAGGATAAAGAATCGGGTGAGACCCTTATTGGTGCCAATATTCATCTTGAAGCCGACCTTATAAATGGAACGGTGACCAATACATATGGTTTTTATTCCATCACGCTGCCGGAAGGTGTGCACAGGTTTGTGTTTTCGTATCTGGGATATCAGAGTCTTACAAAAGAGATTTCATTGGATACAAATACGACTTTGAATGTTGATTTGATCTCAGGTATTGAAATGCGGGAAGTGGTAGTTTCAGCTACAGAAGACCAGGAGGATGAAAATGTCCAAAGCACATCCATGGGGCGAGTGAATTTGCCTACAGAACAAATCAAAGTACTTCCGGCTCTCCTGGGTGAAATCGATATTCTGAAGACAATTCAATTATTGCCTGGTGTGTCGTCGGCAGGAGAGGGTAGTGCCGGTTTTTATGTGCGTGGGG
>JBDUAU010000001.1:0-2644 GCA_040004485.1 Saprospiraceae bacterium | reverse complement strand
TTGGCACCATGATGTGATGGCCAATGAAATTTCCGGTTTTGGATAATTGGACTGCTTCTCCATCAACATGATAAGGAAGATCCGGAAAGCGACGACGCAAGCTTGCGTTTGAAAACAGATTGCCGATACCACCTTCGATATCAATCCAACTGTCCGCTTTTGTTGCACCAGTCTGGTAACTTATCGGATAATATTTTTCTCTTCGTTCGTGAAGATACAGGGCAAGCGATTTGATCATCCGACCTCTTTCATGAAACGTCATTTTCCGCAATGGAGGACCACCTGTTTTGCGGCCATAATCAAGGATAGATGCGAAGTCAACTCCTCCGGAATTTGAACGAGCCACAGGGTCACCATGAATGGCGTGGAGTAATGTGGTCTCTTTGCCATCACCGGCAGTCCATTCACCCTGAACATAATTTTCTAATAAAGTCAGTCCCACAGATTCTTTTTTTTGAAAATAGGATGATTAAAAACTCAGGTTGAATTTATTTCTTCACCACTACGATTTTTTCAACGCCATATTCTCCCTTTTCCGTCTTCCAATTCATGAAATAAATTCCGTCATCAAGGGAGTGTTGAATTCCATCCTCAGCATCTTTTTTCGCAAGATTTTGTGAAGAAATGATCCTCCCCTGAATGTCACTTATGGACAATGATAACTGATCACCCTGTATGCCATTTTCAGGTTTCAGATAAATGGAAGAGCCACTGACCGGATTTGGGTAGACAAGAAAATGTTTTGTCTTAACCTGTTCCTCATGAGTACCGTCAAGAAGTGTAACCAATTTGAAATTATCAACCAAAACTTTTAAGGTGTAATCTGCAGTTCCTGAAGTTGTGTCAGTAGCCTCAAAAATAACTTTTTCGAGTCCTGAAATACCTCCTATGTCAAGATTGGAGGATGAAAAGGTTAACCATGTTCCATTTGTGGCCGGGTTAGAAAACTGGCTGAGCAGAACTGTATCTGTTTCATTAGCCAACCAGACTTTAAAACCGACATATTGATTTGGCGGATATTCACATAGCCAGTAGTCAAATGAAAGACCAGGGAATGGAATGGAATCAATATTCATTGGAGGCGAAGTGATGATTGTTGATCCGCCGCTTACTTCATCATTGAGTACATCAGTGGTGGTAGACACACCTGTAGAAAATGAATATTGTCCTTCATCATTAGGTGAATCAGTTCCCGGACTACAATCATACATACTAAACAAACTTTGCGCAGTGGGTATACCTCGCTGCCATTGACCTTCTGTTGCATTGCCTGATATCACCCATCCCAGATCAACATCAAAATTGTCTTTATATCCATTTTCAACAGTAAGGTCCAAATCCTGTGGTGCGTCAAGTTGGATCTGAGTATGCACTGTTTGACCCCATATGCCTGCCTGGACTTCATAATCACCGGAATATACAGATGGCATTACGAAATCTCCATTAGCATCCGCGTCAGTATTGTATGTTCCTCCATCACCGTAAATAGAAACTTTGGCAAAAGGAATTCCATGATTTTGAGTATTCAGTACTCTGCCGGAAAATGCATATTGAGGTCTTATGCTTAATTTAATGACAGGTGTCAACACATCACCATTCACAAAATTTGTAGGAATGATTTTAGTATAATAACCTTCTTTTTCAACGACAATCGGAAAGATACCAGGTACCGCTTTTCCGGTTTTAAAGGTGCCATCAAGAGGTGTGATTAGTGGTAAAATAATTTCATCACTTTGAATAGAAACTTTTGCTCCTAAAATGGGTAGCCCTGTAATCGAATCTATCACTGTGCCTTCAAGAAATGCAGCACGTACATAATTCGGTATAAAAACAAACAAACCGTTTGATCGATCAGAGGCTAAAATTTTATGAGAAGGAAGGTCGACATAAGCACCCCACACACCTTCATATCCGCCATCAGCACCAATAAATGAATCAAAGTTTCCGACTTCAACCAGATTGCCAGGACGTGAAGCATCGACGATCAACGTGCCGCTCGAATAATAAGCCAACACTAACCAATCCTGCCACGTAAAAACATTGTGCACAATTGATCCATGTCCTTCTACTGCCGCTTGTCTGAAACGGTCAAGTTCTTTGATGTTGGTCTTATCACTGATATCATATGAGGCCACGTATGAATTAGGGCGTTCATCAGTCGTAAACATATAATTCCCATCTTGAGAAAGGGAAATGTTATGTGTGAACTCATTAGGCGTTTTTACCTGTCCTAAAAGAGTGATGTTGTTGATATCATGAAAATCATAAATGGAAGCATTCCCTGCATAAATTTCTGCACTATAGAGTATGCTATCTCTGGCGATACAATCATGCGAATACACAGCAGCTGAATAACCAAGACAAATAGGATTGTCAGGATCAGTTTTGACATCGACCAGAACACATCCGCCGTTGTTGAGATTACTTCCATTCAGAAAAAGGATCCCGTTTTCATCTATATAGAGTGAATGCGCTTTTTGAAATTGTTGATTTCCATTAGGTGTAGGACACATGCCGAACCAGGAGTGGTAATGAACAGAATCAGGAAGATATTGGAGATCGATGATGAGTAAACCAATATGAGCTTCAGAACTAACATAGGCATAATGACCAAACGTATTGATATCACGCCACAAATTATCGA
>JBDUAU010000527.1:0-2645 GCA_040004485.1 Saprospiraceae bacterium | reverse complement strand
AATGGCTATGGATCTTAATGGGGATGGCACAGCAGACTGGGGAATGGTCACTATGAAGGCAGAAATGTTTGATGCCGGAAGTAGCCAATCATGTGGTAACCCTTTTACGCTTGCATTTAGCTCAGATCCTAACGATGACACCAAAGTATTTGACTGCGGGGATTTGGGGGCAAACGAAATTGAAATGTGGGCTATTGACGAAAATGGACTAACAGATTTTTGTATCACGACTGTTGACATACAGGACAATAATGACATTTGCCCAAACCAATTAGGAGGAAATGGAATTATATCCGGGAAAATTTCAGTACCTGGTTCAGGCAATCTTGCAGGGGCAATGGTTTATCTTGATGGAAGTAATCTGGCTGGATCGCCAAGTGCTTCAAACGGATATTTTGTTTTCCCTGCTATGGCTTTCGGAGGTCAATATGTGGTGAGACCTGTAAAACAAGGGGATGCAAAAAATGGTGTAACGACAATAGATCTCCTGCAAATTCAAAAACATTTATTGGGCATTAAGACGTTTGAAAGTCCGTATCAATACATTGCAGCTGATGCGAATAACAGCCAAAGCATTACAGCAATTGATATCATTCAATTACGCAAATTAATTCTTGGATATTTTGATGACCTTCCTAGCAGCCCGTCATGGCGTTTTGTCGATGAAGCCCACATTTTTCCTGACCCACTAAATCCCTGGATTTCACCCTGGCCTGAAACATACACGATCAATCCATTCAGTGCCAATATGAATGAAGTCAATTTTAACGCTGTCAAAATCGGAGACCTGAATTTGTCAGCCAATACGCAATCCGGAAATATCATGGTTCTGCCAAGAACAGATCAATCCTGCGAAATAAAATATTTGATTACCCGACTACAAGAACAGGATATATTCAAAGTGGATGTGAGTATGATGAATGCTGAGCGATTTAATGCCATTCAGTTTTCATTCGATTGGGATGAAGCCGGATATGATTTACTTGATTGGATGCCTGGTCAGAATCTTACAACCGATGACATCAGAATGCCGCAACAGGCAGGGCAAGGAGCTTCTATAATGGCATTTACAACCGATAAATGGGTAAATGAAAAAATGCCCATGCTCACAATGTGGTTTAAACAAAAATCTCCCGAGCAGCTGCCTTTAAAGCTTTATCTCAAGCCAAAGCCAACAATACCATTAGCATATTTCACCGGGCAAGAGGATCCTGTTCGCGTTCAATTATCCGCTATAAAGGAAGGCAATCAACAGATAAACAACAGACCAAATCCATTTAAGGATCAGACGACAATTCTATTTGAAAGCATGCACCAGGAAGATGCTGTGCTTAATTTCTTTGATTTGAATGGAAGGTTGATTCTTAAAAGAAATGTGCGATTGGTAAAAGGAGAAAATGAATTCATCATTCACGAATCTGAATTAGCGGGTGCGGGAATATATACATATGAAATTGAATCTGATTTTCAGCATAGTACCAATAGAATGATAATAGTTAATTGATCTGGTGGAGGCAGAACCCTCCATCAGGTATTTTTTTCGCGATTTTACTCCATTGGATTTCAACACTTATCAGGATAGAAATGACTCGGCTACATTTCTAAGTAAACCGTAGTTGCCGTTTTTTAACAAATATTAATTGTATTAGTAATGGAAACACTGCGTAATTCAGGATCGTATCTTTCAAAGAAAGGCTGTTTAGTGATGGCCGCTTCGTTTTTTCTTTTTGTTCAATCATTATCTGCCACAACAGATAGGAAGATAGATGTGCCAAATGCCAATGAGGCGAAAAGCTGGACTATTTGTTGGGATGGAATGGAGAAAAATATCTTCGATGTATCAGAAAATGCATCTGAGTTAGCATTGTCTTGCAAGCCTAATGTAAATGTGTCATTAGGTCTGGGTGGCTATGCCGTTTTGACTGCATTGACGCTTGTTAATGCTCCTGGTCCGGCTAATCAATATGACGTGGATATCATGGGACCTCTAAATGATACGGTCTTCTGTGCGCAGTTGGGTCAGGATGTCATGGTTGTAGTGACTGAAATTGCCACAGGTAATAGTTGTATGTCAACTGTACATGTCGAGGATAAACTTAAACCTACACTAGTATGCACCAGTGATACATTGCCATGTAATGTAGACATACCGAGTATTAATTTTGAGAGTTTAATTGAAGCAGTGTATGACAATTGTGATCCAGATCCTGATTTGTGGTTTGCCTATACGATTCAGAATTTGCCATGCAATCCAAATGGTTTTACTCAGGTCATAAACGTAACGTGGACTGCGACCGATCAATCGGGAAATAGTTCCACATGCGTAGATGTAGTATATCTTAAGAAACCTCAGATTAGTCAGATCATGTTTCCTGCTAATATTACGGTGAGTTGCGTGAATGCTAATATTGATCCTTCTGTCACGGGTGAACCAACATATAATGGCGAGCCGATAAGCTCAACATGTCAGATTATTGTATATCATTCTGATCAGGTAGTTCCTATGTGTAATGGATCTCAAAAGATATTGAGATTGTGGACAGTGATGGACTGGTGTAATAGTGGAACAATGACTCATGTACAGGAAATACGCATCATCGACAATATTCCGCCAGTCATAATTTGTCCAAATAATGTCACAGTAA
>JBDUAU010000661.1:0-2647 GCA_040004485.1 Saprospiraceae bacterium | reverse complement strand
GCAAATAACTGATGCCTTAGAACAAATAACCTCATCCGATCGAATGATTTGCTTGAATTCATACTTTAATATGAGGCAACAGACCCGTTTTTTGCCCTACCATAACGGCTTGGGTTCTCCTGCGAACATCCATTTTTGAAAAAATATTCGAGGCATGTGTTTTAACAGTAGTTATGGAGAGAAAAAGCTGGTCGGCGATTTCCTGGTAGGAATATCCATGAGCTATTAATACTAATACTTCATATTCCCTTGGGCTCAGTCCAAATTTGTTTTCCACAGTAATACCATTCAGGACCGGGGCATTAATATTTTCATCAGTTTCCAATGGCGTTGGTTTATATTTTGGCCTGGTCAGATTCCAGCCTATCCACCCTCCAAGGACTGTACAAAACAGCCCGACAATGCCGATGTAAGCTTCTAAAGCCAGATCTCTTGCAAAAAAACTATACTCTGCCCATTTCAGCAGTGCCAATAAAATCGCCATGCAAAAACCAAATAAAAGCACAGTTTTAGTCATGATGCAAATATATAAAGCTTACAGAGTATCTAAATTCAATCTATATTACCCTTCCAGGTGCATATATATGATTATTTGAATTCATCTATCTTAAAATGATAATTCCTGATCAAAAATGAAAAAAGATTTAACTGCTCAATTTCAGATTTTTGTATTCTTCCTTATTGCTGTGGTCATCTTTACTTATTCATGTTCAGCAAAGAAGCAGTTGAATTCAACGAAAGAATTAATAGAAACACCCTCAGTTTTGGAAGAAGTCAAAGATCTTAAAAAAGAATCTTACCCTTATTATGTTTTTAAAGATGGAATGTATGTCGAAGAAGTTCTTGATAAAAAACCTGTAATTATAGGAGTATATCAAAGGATATTGTATCCTCCATTTGCTCGGGAACATGGAATTCAGGGCACAGTCCTTATTACTGTTACGGTTAATGAATTCGGTCAGCTTGAAGATGCTGTTATCCATTCCCATGTCGGTGGAGGTTGTGACGAAGAAGCATTAAGAGTTGTAAAACTTTCAGGTCAAAATGGTTTTACACCCGCCGAAATTAATGGAAAGCCAGTTAAAGTAAAATATGATATTCCTCTAAGGTTCATTTTACAGTAAAGAATATACTGATCACGTCTCACGTCTGACGTCTCACGATTCTGGTCATTCACTACCATCTACTCCCTCACGACAGACACCGGATGCTTATGTTCATCAATCGCCACAAATGTAAACACCCCTGTGATCGCTTTCTCCCGATGTTCAGAATACATCTCTTCAATAAATACATCCACTCTTACTTTCAGACTTGTATTCCCCACATGAATGACAGTACCTACCAATTCTACAATAGTCCCCGCAGGAATAGGTTTTGTAAAATCAATCCGGTCACTACTCACAGTCACCATCCTCTGACGGCTAAATCGGGTAGAAGTAATGAATGCCACTTCATCCATCAGATGCATTGCCGTACCCCCGAATAATGTATCATAATGATTAGTCGTACTCGGAAATACTGCTTTAAATATCCTCGACTCCGATGCTTTGATCCTTTCGTCCAGTTTCATTTTTAGTAATTTCTTATGTGATTTGAATACAATAGTAAAGTATTATTTTGTCCTTGATTACTGACTTCTTCACTACACGAAAAGGCCATTGATGAGAATTAGGAATCATTACCAAATAACCCTTTAACCTTATAACCTTCATAACCCTTCATAACCTTTATAACCCTTCATAACCCTTATAATCTTCATAACCCTTATAATCTTCATAACCCTTTCCTTATGTCTTTCATCAACTTCAACTCAATCCCGCACTCCCGCATCTGGGAAGGTGTTCACGGTGCGATTGCACATTCAGATCAACTCACTTTTGCACACATTATACTCGAACAAGGCTTCATCGTGGGTGAACATCATCACATTCATGAACAATGGACTCATGTCCTTGAAGGAGAGCTTGAATTCAACCTTGGTGGAGAAATCCAGGTCATGACACCTGGAATAACTGCACACATACCATCCGCTATGCCACATAGCGCCAGGGCATTGACACGTGTCAAAGTGATCGATTGCTTCATGCCCGTCCGTGAAGATTTCAAAACTCTTGATACCTGGATTAAATAATGAGTATTATCACCTTGAATTGATATTATTATTGGTATTCAATAGTTTAAAAAAGTCCCCTTTAGGGGATTTAGGGGCAAATGGCAACACATCTCACCGACTTCTTCAAAAATTCTTCCGCCCGCACTGTTGGAATTATTTTCGCATTGAGCGGATTAAGTTTCGGCACCTGGGCTTCTTTCATTCCTTTCGTAAAAGATAATTTTCACCTCGATTCTGCAGAGTTAGGATTGTTATTACTTGGACTTCCTTTGGGAAATTTTATTGCCAATCCATTGACAGTTTTTTTAATTAGAAAATGGGGTGCAGTTCGCATCGCACTTTTTGCAGGAGCCATGACCTCTCTATTTTTTGTTTTGCCTGTGACGGGGCCATCGATCATTTTTGCATCAATTGGTCTTGTTCTGGCCGGAGCTTCTTTCGGTTGCAGCAATGTGGCTATGAACACTGCCGCTTCTATACTTGAAGACCGAAGTCCCGCCAGGATTATGTCTTCATGTCATGGGATGTGGA
>JBDUAU010000178.1:0-8867 GCA_040004485.1 Saprospiraceae bacterium | reverse complement strand
GCCAGGTGATGATTACATAGAATCTTCAGATTGGATTGCAGTAGCTCCTTATGCTTTGATCATTGCCAAAGTGATCAATGTTTCTCCGGTGGAGTCTAATTTTAATAATAATGAAAAACAGCTTCAGTTAACCCCCATGTCCATTGTCACAACGGCTACGGATGTGGAATGTGCCGGACTTACTCTTGGTTCTTTGGAAGTAGAGATTACAGGAGGAACTGCGCCATATATTATTCACTGGAATAATGGCATGGACGGATCGCCTATACAAGTTCCTTCAGGAACTTATAGTGTGGTGGTGACTGATGCATCGGGTATTATAGATACCGCATTCGTTACCGTGGTCGATCTCGCTCAACCGGTTGCCTGGTATCAGGATGCAGATAATGATAGTTATGGAAATGCAGCAATTTCAATACTTGCCTGTAGTCAACCCTCAGGTTATGTTTCAAATGATGATGATTGCAATGATGCTAACTTGAATGTCCATCCGGGTGCAACAGAAATTTGCAATGGAATGGATGATGATTGCGACGGACTGACAGATGATGCGGATCCTTCGATTACTGGACGAAGCACATGGTATGCCGATGCCGATGGAGATGGCTTCGGTGATGCAGCAAGTTCAACACTTGCTTGCAATCAACCCTCTGGTTATGTTTCGAATGATGATGATTGCGACGATGCAAATATGAATGTCCATCCGGGTGCAATAGAAATTTGCAATGGCATGGATGATGATTGCGATGGGTTAACGGATAGTGCAGATCCATCTATTACCGGACAAAGTACCTGGTATGCTGATGCAGATGGAGATGGATTCGGAAATGCATCTGTTTCAACACTTGCCTGCAATCAACCTTCTGGCTATGTTTCAAACGATGAGGATTGCAGTGATGCTAACATGAATGTCCATCCGGGCGCAGTGGAAATTTGCAACAGCATCGACGACGATTGCGATGGGTTAACAGATGATGCGGATCCTTCCAGCACAGATCAGGTAGCCTGGTATGCGGATACCGATGGAGATGGCTATGGAGACGCAGCCACTTCAACATTCGCCTGCAATCAGCCTTCCGGTTATGTTTCCAACGATGATGATTGCAATGATGGCAACATGAATATCCATCCGAATGCAATAGAAATCTGCAATGGTATAGATGATGACTGCGATGGCAGCACCGATGAAGAATTTGCCTATTCAGTCCTGGCGGCTATCATTGAATCTTCAGAAGGCAATGTGATTTGTTTAGGAGAGAGCACAAGTTTATCTATCAGCGGCGGAGTTTTAGGTAGCTCTGGTGTTTGGCGTTGGTATGAAGGTGGATGTGGTTCCGGAATCTCCATTGGATCAGGTACTTCATTAGTTGTTACTCCTTCTTCGGGCACTCATTTTTACTTTGTACGCGCAGAGGGAATATGCAATACAACATCTTGTCTTACCATCACGATCATGGTTAATACCGCACCTTCTTTTTCATCTTGCCCAATAGATTTGACCGCTAATAACACAACCACATTATGTACTGCCATCAGGAATTACTCTACATTAGTAACTGGTAGTCCAACTCCGGTTCTCTCGTATGATTTCAGTGGAGCAACAACAGGAAGTGGAAGTGGTATCGGAAGTGGTTCTGCATTCAATGTTGGAACTACAATGGTCACCCTCACAGCTGAAAATAGTTGTGGATCCGCCGAATGTGAATTCGACATCACGATCCATGACACTGAACATCCTGTGATCGTGGGATGTCCTGCAGCGATTACAAATGAAATTGAACCTGGTCAATGGGGCGCTCATGTTAGTTGGATTCCACCAACAGCAACTGATAATTGTGTCTTGAGCAGTCTCACAGCATCATTGAGTCCGGGAAGTTTCTTCAATGTCGGTAGCACGATGATATCATATACAGCAGAAGATGCAAGTGGCAATACTTCAAGCTGCCAATTTCTGGTCACGATCCTTCCACCGGTCATTCAGGAGAAAGTAAATCTTTCGATTTATGTCAATGATATAGCTTTTAGCAATAATCACCCGGAGACTAACTCAACTATAAATGTGAGCGCAACAGTCCGGAATACATCCAACGTGAATGCGGGAAGTTTTTCCGTGCAACTCACTAATCTTTTTTCAAATACCTCTCCTCCATCTGTCACCATTCCCGAATTGAATGCGCATCATTCCACACAGGTCAATTGGATACTCACCACACCGAATGTGGCTGCGTTTGTGCCTATCAGGGTGGCCATAGATGTTCTTGATGATTTGGATGAATCCAATGAACTGGACAACATTGCGGTGAAACCATTTGTATGTGGGACACCTACATCCATTGGAACAATGGCCGTAAGCACTAATTCCATCCCTTCAACTTCATTAGCCGGATCAACGATTCAATTATGTGGTAGTGCCCATTATGCAGGAGTTATTCCCCTACTGGCAGACTCTTCTGTTGCAGCAGCGGAGGTCACGATTATTATTACAGAGACCAATGAGACCTTTTTAGGTTACACCAATGATGCCGGTAATTTCTGTTTGTCTTATAACACACCGAATACGGCCGGTACCTATCACTATGCAGTAGAAATAACAGATCATGCGCTTTCCGGTGAGGCAAGTGGGGAATTCATATTGACTGAACCGCCTCCACCTCCTTGTGTAAAAGATCTGTACGTGTCTATAGAACTCACAGGAATCGAGCAAACCGGATCGGTCAGCTATACCATTTTGGCAGGAAGCGCTTACTCAGGTACTGTACATGTCAACAATGGGTGTCTGGATGTATCTCAATCCACCTCTTTGTTTATCAGCTTACCTGGTGGATCCCCTATGCAAGGACCATTCACCATACCAGCACTCTCGCCTGGGCAGGTATATGATGTGGCTTTATCCCCAATGTCATTTGCTTCGACCGGAAATACTTACATCAGTGCCACCGTCGATTATTACAATGTGGTGATGGAGGACAATGAGTCAAACAATACGGATATTAAGTTCATTCAAGTGCGGCCACTGTTGCCTGATATGGCCGTCATCAGTGGACAGGTCCTCTCAGATGCATTTTGTGAGGCAGACAATCAGGTCACGTTTATTGTTAAGAATTATGGCACACTAGCATCAGGCACCTTTAATGCTGTCTTTCAATTATATGAAAATAATGTTTTGCATGCTACGCAAACACAGATTTTGAATAGCCTTCTTCCGCAAGATCAGACAACGATCATTTTCCCATTCACACCTGCTTTTCTAGTAGATTCATTTGTACTTAAAGTCGATGTATCGAATATGGTGGCTGAGATTTCCGAGTTAAACAATACCTATTTGTTCAGTTATAAATTCGAACCCTGTAAACCGGATCTCATTGTCCTGGGATGCGAATACGCTCAGATTCTACCAGCCAGCCCTGTTCCTGCACAAACTCTGACGGTAACTACGATGATCAGAAATATCGGAGAAATTGCAGTAACCACCCCTTTCGTGGTAAAATTTAACATTGCAGGTTCAGTTGTTTCTGTTCCGGTTTCCGCGACGCTGGCACCATTAGAAGTTTTGGAAGTTTCAGCCGAAGCTCCCGCTCCTGTGTCACCTGGAAGTTATGCCACGATCACTGCGGATGGGAATGTACAAATCGCCGAAGTAAGTGAAGGGAATAATAGTTATTCCTTGCCGCTATGTTATGATTTTGAATTTGAAACATTGAATTGTACAGGTGATGCCTTTTTCAATGGTACACAGTTTTTATGTGATCCGGCCAATCTGAATATCGGACTGTGGAATTTTGGAGCCTATGAAGCTGAAGACCTGAACGTGAAATTTGAAATCAGCGGCCCTGGTTTAAACGGATGGGTGGATCTGGGTTTGGCCACAAAATACATGGGCCAATCTTGTGATTGTCCAGATATAATTGAATGGCCCGGTACGTTCTATTTTCCACAGCCTGGGAATTATCAGGTTCGCATGACCCTGGATCCGAACAATGTTTTTGATGAATGCAATGAAGCCAATAATCAGATGATCGTCGAACTGACTGTGGCGGAAAATGCAGATTACAAAGTATTGTCCTCCTATATTACTCCTTCTGACTTAAATCCGGACATCAATGAAATGGTTTCATTCAATGTCACGTATACTAACGATGGGTGTACAGGATTTAGCCCGATAGAATTGTATGCGAGAATGGACAATGACCCATTGGATTCCCTCCAAGTACCCGCGCTACCCTTTGGTGGACTAAATACCGTGGCTATTCCGCATACCTGGTCTTCCGCTGATCCCGGCATCCATGTATTTCGTGCCATCATCGATCATGACCATCTGATCAACGAAGGAGATGAGGATAACAATGAAGCTATTAGAACCATATTCGTTGGGGATGCTCCCGATTTCCATGTGATGAGCCTTACCTCTTCGGATAATACCCCCGACTTTGGGCAATTGTTGACACTGAGTGCAGATATTCAAAATGATGGTGGATCTTCCGGCTCTGGTATTTTACAATTTTTGTATAAGAATGGAAGTGAAGAAGAAGTCCTGATTGACCAACAGATCATCAGTCCGTTACCTGGAAATACAATCACAGAATCGATCATCTGGATGGCAGTTGCGCCAAACGCAAAAATTATTGCAAGGGTAATCAATGTGGAACCGATTGAATTTGATTTTTCGGACAATGAAAAACAACTGCAATTGAACAACCTGGTGGTCACTACTTCATCCACCGACGTGCCATGCAGCGGGCTGACGTTGGGATCGCTTACCGTCTATATTTCCGGAGGTCAATCGCCTTATTCCATACATTGGAGCAATGGATATATGGATCAGATTATCAATGTTCCAGCCGGTACGTACAGTGTGTCCATCACAGATGTGGTTGGATTGACTGCCTTTGCCCTGGACACGGTCATGGATCTCGCTTTACCTGTCACCTGGTACCAGGATTTAGATAATGATGGCTATGGTAATCCTGCAGTCCATCAATTAGCCTGTATTCAACCTATAGGGTATGTGGGCACCGGAACGGATTGTAATGACAATTTTGCTACGGTATATCCTGAAGCACCAGAGATAGCTGACGGAAAGGACAATGACTGTGACGGCCAAATTGATGAAGGCATAACGATGCTCAATGTGGATGCTGGAGATTGTCATGTCTCCTATCTCGGATACGGAAATTCAAACTGTACTGATCTTACCGTAAACGCTTACGGAGGAAGTACGCCATACACCTATCTCTGGAGCAACGGAGCGACAACGCAAACGGTAAATGTTTGCCCGGTAGCCACCACTATTTATAATGTGACCGTTACGGATCACAATGGATATACAGCAAAGGATAAAGTTACCGTACAAGTGATCGATATTCGCTGTGGCAATAACAACAACAAAGTATTGGTATGTCACTTACCTCCGGGAAATCCACAGAATATACAGATGATTTGTATCGCACCCTCTGCAGTTCCTGCCCACCTGGCTCATGGAGACTATCTGGGAATATGCAGTGCTACTGACCCATGCGATGGAGGAGGACAGTCTTATCAAGCCATTACTGTCCCTGAGAATTTGGAAGAGTCAAATGATAAATCACAGGTGCTCTCCTCAATTGAAATAGCTGAAACAGATAAACCCATTTCTTTAGTTCCTAACCCGGCCGATGCCTATTTAAGTCTTGAAATTCCAGAATCGAAAGTACCCTATGAGGTGACATTCTATGATCTTTCTGGAAAATTGATGCAGTCACAAGAGATCCCGGCCGGCAATCAAATGATTTCGACTTCAGCTTTGCCGAATGGTATATACTTCGTTCGATTGAGATCGGCTGACATTAGGATTACTTCTTCAATAGTAATTATGCATTAACAGCGAAAAGATTGCTTATACCTATTGCCCAATGTGGTTAGCAACACAGTCCCGATCGTTGAGCTTGTAGATGAAAATCTGATAGCGCAGCGGTCGGGATTTTTACATAAATAGTTAATTATGTAAATGTTTATGGGTTTAAGAGATTAAACGCTAAAGAATTTTAACGATAAACAATTAGTGAATAAAAAGAAAAACCCTCTAAACGAATAGCCAATTAATGCATCACCAAATAAACACATCGCCACATCACTCCATTTTTTATAGCTAAACAATAATATCCTGAATCGCATCTAAAAACTCCTTCCTCTTGCGTTGCGATACTTCCAGATGCTTATTATTGTCCATAATGACATACCCACCGTCATGTCGCTGAAATTCTTTTACATGATTGAGGTTGATCAGGAAGTGATGATGTATCCGGAGAAAACGTTGACCGGCCAGTTGAGTTTCAAATTCACCTAAGGATTTGGAAGCAAACATTTTTTTATCATCCTTGAGATACACATTTGTATAAGCCCCTTGTGCTTCGCAATATAGTATATCGGGTATTTGGATAAAGACGATTTTGTCAGACATACCGATGCCAATTCGGGTTTCAAGAGCAGGGTTTTTTTGTGCTAGTATTTTTTCCAATTGCTGAAGCCGGTTACTGATGTTGTCCTGATGTTCAAGCATATCTCTTTTAACTTTTTGCACTGCACGCACTACATCATCCGCTTCAACGGGTTTGAGGAGATAATCCACCGCACTCAATCGAAATGCTTCGACCGCATAGGCATCATAGGCAGTCACAAAGACAAATTGGAATGTAGGCTTGGGAAAGGAACGGAGCAGGTCGATCCCTGTCATACCCGGCATTTCTATATCCAGGAATACAAGATCAGGGGAGAGCTTTTCAATCAAACTTCGACCCTCCTGAGGTGATTTGGAGGTGGCAATAATCTCGACATCTTCACTGCACTTTTTTTTCAACAGCATGGATAATACATTGACTGCTGAAGGTTCATCATCGATGATGATCGTTCGTATCATGAGTTAAGATGTTTAGTATATTGCCAATATATCCACACGGTTAAAACAGTAAATTAAGGGTTTACCGTGATTCCTTGAGGATCATATTATTACTGCATCTCCCTGCAGATAAGTGATTAGATATTCATGATAAGTGCAGGAAAGGAAAAAATGTACCTGAAGAGTGAGTTCTCCGTATATCTTACTTCCTAATCTTCGGCCTAACGATAATTCTCAAGCTCTGATCTAGGGTTACATATGACCAAACCCAGTTTAGTAATACGAATATTTGGTTTTTGGCTCCAAGGATCGATTTAAGGTGTACCACTAGCCAAAGGACCCATGCAATGAAACCCTGAGTTTTTAGAAAAGGCAGATCGGCCACGGCTTTATTTCTTCCAACAGTAGCGAGACTGCCGAGATCTTTGTAATGAAAGGACTGCATCTGCTTTTGTTCGGACAAAGCATTCAGATTTTTAGCAAGCCGCTTTGCCTCCTGTATTGCAGGTTGAGCAACCTGTGGATGGCCTTTAAATTCTCCTTCTTCCATGTACGCATTGTCACCAATAGCATAAATTTTCTCAAGGTTTTGTACCTGGCTGAATTGATTTGTGATCAAACGGTTACCTTTTCCATAAGAGCTATCAGGTATTCCTTGAATTTTTGATCCTGTGACTCCGGCGGCCCAGATTACTTTTCGTGCGTAGAGTTTGCTTCCATCATTCAACGTCACCTCGTGGCCGTCATAATTCACGACACGGGCATTGGTTATGATTTGAACACCCATTCGTTCGAGATACATTTTCGATTTCAGTGAAGCCTGGTCAGACATTGAAGAGAGCAATTCATTATTCCCTTCAATAAGGTGTATGTTCATTTCGCCGGCATTTAGCTCAGGGTAATCTTTGGGTAAAATGAACCTTCGCATCTCCGCCAGGGATCCTGCCATTTCCACACCGGTAGGGCCACCTCCCACAATGACTATATCGAGATAACTTTTTCTTACGTCTTCTTCCCGAACCGTTAAAGCTTTTTCGAGATCACTCAGGATGGCATTGCGCAGAAGTATGGCATCGGAGACAGATTTTAAAGAGTATGCGTTTGATTCCACCATGGCATTCCCATAAAAATTTGTGGTTACGCCGGTAGCAAGTACTAAAATGTCAAAATTGACTCTGCCTTCGCTGGTCATCAGGAACTTCTCGACCGGATTTACAGATTGCAGCTCTGCTACGCGTATATGGACATTTTTCTTTCTTCTGAAGTGTTTCCGCAAAGGAAAGGCAATAGAGCTGGGTTCAATACCGGACATGGCCACCTGGTATAGGAGGGGTTGGAATTGATGAAAATTATTCCGGTCGATGATGACGATCTGGAAGGACTTGACCGAAAGTCTTTGCGCCAGGTTTATGCCTGCAAAACCGGCTCCTACAATGACAATTCTGGGGGATTGGGTTTCCGGGATGTTGATTGGCATGGTTTCTTACTATATAACAGGGTGAATCAGGAATATGTAGGGTTCGGAATGTATGTTTTCTTACAATCTTAATGCTAACAGGGCCAGACGGTTAAGGTTGATGGAAAGAGGTAAAGGTTGAACATTTTAAAAATATTACAAATATTATTGGGAGGAATATAAATTAATTCTATCTTTGCACTCCCAATCGAGAAATTGGTTTGCGAAAAGGAATGAATTGAGGGTTGATTGGGTAATAAAGAAGAAAAGTTCATTGACAAGTATGGACAACGATTTATGATCATGATCTGAGAAAGATGATGGTGATAAATTTAGGTAAGAAAAAATCTGAGCGATCGGGTCATGGAGGGGACGAAGGTCTTTGAAGGGGTCCGAGAGTAAAGTATATATTGAAGAAACAGATAGGAAAACAGAAGGAGCGAGGATCGTCTATTCAATTGCCCCGTAATTTATTGCGGGGAAGGAGAGTGGATAAAAAAACGAACTATGGAGAGTTTGATCCTGGCTCAGGATGAACGC
>JBDUAU010000211.1:0-8868 GCA_040004485.1 Saprospiraceae bacterium | reverse complement strand
CTATTTGAATGGGTCATTCCGGCTGGACAATGAGGCAACAATAATTTACAATGATGGTAAAATCAAACCCAACATAGACATCGGTGTATTTTTTGATTTTGTAGCGGATATGCGTGAGCATAAAACCACCACCATTTCCGGTTCGATAAATGGAAATTTGGATGGATTTATTGTCGGGGTTTATCCAATCTATGTCCCCATCATCATCCCTTCTTTCGCGAAAGAACGAACACAATTCAGGTCTGCGGTCATCACTAAAGTCATTCAGCGATTTGGAATTTTAGAAGAGACAGTGGCAAGAGATTTGGGTTCAGTAGTTTCTACTAAAAACCTGGCTTACGATGCTGAAACCGGCGATGCATTACTGACTGAAACTACTACCGATTTTAATGATAAGGTTTATTCCCTGACTTATCCTGCTCATTGGTATTATGATGGAATGGGCCCGGCGTATCGAAATATTGGCTACCAAAAAAGTATTGTAAGTTTTAGCAACCTGGGAGAAGCAGTCATAACCAATGCACCTGTTTATTTTGCAGAAGGTGATGAATTGGCTTTATCCAAAACGCCTGCTACTAATCCACCGGGTAAAAGAATTGGATGGGTTTCAGAGGTAAATCCATCTTCTATAAAAGTTATTAAGCGGGATGGAACTCCCATCACAGGGACTTTTAACGTGAAAGTGAATAAATCAGGTCGAACAAATCAGCAGGCAGTTCCTATGGCTACGATTACAACCCGAAGTAATCCGTTAGTAAATTTTCAATCCAACATTTATGAAGAGGTGTTGCAGGCCCAGGCCATGGAATTTACCAATAGCTGGCGGACATTCTGCGATTGCTTTGATGGAAGTTCCTCATCCTCTACAACTAATCCCTACATCCTTGGCACAAAAGGGATGTACAAAAACAAAAAAAGTTATTTGCATCTGACAGGAAGAACACAAAGTAATTATGATAACAATACAAATATCAGGACCGATGGCGTGTTTGAATCATATACGCCATTCTATAAATTAAACGCGGGTCACTGGGAGAAAGATGATCAAAATTGGACGTATACTTCAGAAGTAACAGAGTTTAGTCCATTCGGTGCTGAATTGGAAAATAAGGATGCTTTAGGGCGATATTCTGCAGCTATCTATGGTTATAACCAAACTTTTCCAACAGCCGTTGCAGCCAATTCGAAATATGGTCAAATCGGTTTTGACAATTTTGAGGATTATGATTTTAGTAAATGCGCTGACAATCATTTTAAATTCAGAAATAATACATTAAATGTGAATAATATCCAATCCCATACAGGCAGATACAGTATAAAAGTGAAGAGTGGATCACCTGTAAATATGACTAAACAATTGCACCCGTGCGATACTATACTCGCTTGCGACCTTCAATTAGATACCCTTTATAGGGACAATGCCATTTGTTTTACGGTACATGGGGGTACCCCGCCATATATATTTGACTGGACCATAAACGGATGCGATTTGAATGTTTCCATCTCGGATTCAGGAAATGCGATCTGTGTACCCGGGCCTTTCCCCGACAATTGTGAAATAGTAATTATGGCCCGTGACAAAACCAAATGTACTAAGAAATTTGAACCTATTTTATTAAGAAGAAATTCACGTAGATAAATAGAAATATATTTTGCAATGGGGAAAATCAATCATTTGAACTTTCTAATGACATCAATTTATTTGATGTTCTCACTTTCTATTGTTCCCAAACAAGGTTGTAATCCCCATCCGACAACAGAAAATGGGTTTATACTATACGCGGATTGCGGGAAAGCCAAAAAACTGAACTGTGGAGCGGATAACACCATTACCTTTCCAGGACCACCTCAGGCAGGTAACGCTATAGTTTGGTTTTATTTTAATACTTCTACGGTTTTACAGACCTCATTTTATTTTACATCAAATACAAAAGACATATATCAGTTGGACATTTACGGTCCTTTTGCAGCATCCGGCCCATCTCAGGCATGTACGGATACAATCATGCTTCAATCTCAATTACCTTTTAATGGAGTGTATCATAATGCCTTTCCCCCCATTTCATCCTTTTTATCACCAAGCATTACTTTTTCTCCAGGGTTGTATATGGTCCATGGGTTGTATAAAAGCAGAATCCCGGAATCTGCTGACCCAAGTTTCGCTGTTATCATGAACTGTGATACTTCGAAAAAAATAAGCTGCACAAACTGTATTGGTTCATTTGCACCCGAGCCCGGTAAATATATGCTAAGTGCCTGGGTTAAAGAGGATATTAATAATCCAAATATTCTCACTTATACCAACCCCCAGATCTATATTGATTTTCCGACTACCAGTGTCTCAACAAGTACACCTAGTTCTCCATCGGCAGGCCCTTTTACAGCTGAGGGAACGATCATTGATGGATGGCAAAGACTGGAAAAACAATTTACCATTCCTTCTTCAGCAACCTATATTAACCTGCGTCTGCAATGTGTGACAGGGGATTGTTTTTTTGACGACATACGGATCTTCCCGATTGATGGAAGTATGAAATCCTATGTGTATGACCCGGTCAATTTGCGACTGGTCGCAGAACTGGATGAACGCAATTATGCCACCCTGTATGAATATGACGAAGAAGGAAAATTAATCAGGGTAAAAAAAGAAACCGAAAAAGGAATTATGACTATTAAAGAAAACAAGAATAGTGCACCAAAAGTACAATGAACTATAAATTTTTATTACAATTCGTTAATTGCTTATTTGCTTTTACGCTCGATGCACAGCCAACATTTTGGAAGGATGAAAGCAAAGAACAACTTGCTCATGTATTTGATCAGATGCGTACCTGGCATGTGCTTCACACGGATTATACTATAACTATTACCCATGCTTCCTTTGAAAATTATACAACCACCATTCCCTACGAAAAATCTACAGGTTATTACAGGAAAGTAAATGACAGTTACCATAGCTTCTTATTAGGGATACATACGATCCAAAATGAAAAATATAAGATCATCCTGGATACTGCAGGGCAGACACTGATGGTAGCAAATATCGATCATAGCATCTGGTCTGCATATACCATAGAAGATTATGGTTATCTGTTAAAAGCATGTGTAGCCACCAAGGTATTAAACAGTGGTATGGATAACAGATACCGACTGGAATATGGAGAAGGATATCCCCTGGATAGCTATGAAATGCTCGTGTCCGGGGAGGGTTTTTTGAAAGAAATGGTATGGTACTACAGAACTGATGTGCCAAAAGACATTGATAATGAGGATTCCGAAAAAACGAAACCTCGGTTGAGTATTACGTTTTCATCCTTTAAAAAATATCAACACGTAATAGCGGATGACGAGTTTGATTTCACAAAATATTTTAAAGTAGTTGGAAACAAATTAATACCGGTAGGAAAGTATAAAGATTTTACGTTGAGCGATCAACGCCTAACTCTGGATTGAAGTTTTAGATTAATTAGCGAATCATGGGTATAAATTTTTACAAAAAGACAGCTATAATATCAATATTCGTTTTCGGATTGATTTTCATAGGTTTTGCATCAGCCGATGCAGCTATTCTTCAATACCATACGAGAATAACAACACCATCTCCATCGGGGCCATTCATACATCCGGCACCTAATGCAACGACTGCAGACGTTCAAGTTCCACAACCATGGACAGGGCCTTTTAAAGATGCTTCAGTGATGGATCGGATAACATTTGGTGTAGATCATTCAAATATGACATTTGTTACTCTCGCCGGCGAAGTGAAAGTGAAATTACAGCTTGACCAATGGGATGCCTCAAATACATCCTCCACTCCAAACTCAACAACCTTTCCCGAGCTAACCATAAACTACCAACCATTTAGCAACACAATTCCTTATGTAGATAAGTCAGTTTTCACTTTTTCCGGTGCTTATAAGTATCGGATTACTATTGTAGCTATTACTCAAAATTCAAATCCGGTAAATCCACTTCCGGTTAATTTATTTATTGATGCTGACATCATAGTGGAGCGATATTATGATTTTACAGCTAATGCCATTGCAAAAGTGGTGACACCACTTTTGCCCATGACCATTGCAACTAAAGATCTTGATTGCGATACTAAACCTGACGAAGTAGATGTGTCGTGGACGCCGATGAAAGGAGCTGAAGAATATCATCTAGAATGGACTTTCGTCAATGATTATGATTTAACTAAAGGTCCCCCGTATAAATCACAATCGTCACTGGAGTATGATTTCAAAAATAACAGCACCAGGATCTCTACTATAAAGAATAATTATAAAATCACACTCACTTTTGAACATGGCTATTTATTATTCAGAGTTCGGGCTATTGGTAAGAACATGAATAACCCTTCCCAGCAAATTGCAGGTGTATGGAGTGAAGCAGATAAAGGAAATGTAAGTGGTGTATCAAGTAAATACTACAATCAACATGAGCACGAAGGAGACAAAAACTGGCAATATTCTGCCACGTATGCTGAAGAAGGTAAGCTGAAAGAAGTAATCAGTTATTTCGATGGGGGTCTGCGGAACAGGCAATCGGTCACCAGGGTTAATTCTGATAATAATACCATTGTAGGCCAGACTATTTATGATCATCAGGGCCGGCCGGCTATAAATGTTTTACCGGTCCCTGTCCAGACACCAACTTGCCTGAATACAAATCCATTAAAATATTATCCGGGCTTTAATAAAGATTCCGCTTCTGTTAATCCTTATAGCAGGGATGATTTCGATGTGGATCTTTCTTCGGCTGATTCCTGTACAGCTAAATCAGGTCCAATGAGTATTGGATCAGGAGCTTCCAATTATTATTCACGAGCAAATCCAAACAAAACTGGCGCCCAGGCTTTTGTTCCTGATGGAGAAAAATATCCTTTTACACAAGTGGAATATACACCTGATAATACAGGAAGGATAAGGAGACAGGGAGGGGTCGGGCCGATATATCAATTGGGTTCAAATCATGAAACCAAATATTACTATGGCACTCCCAATCAAATCCAGTTGGATCGTTTATTCGGTTCTGAGGTTGGTGATCAGGCTCATTACAAGAAGAATGTGGTGGTAGATGCAAATGGTCAGGTGAGTCTTTCTTATTTGGACCAGGAAGGAAGGACCATTGCTACTTCACTTGCCGGTGATGCTCCGAAAGATGCAAACAATGTAACTATACTGGCGCCTCTGACAAGTGAAAGCCTTGCACAGAAAACGCTCACTATAGATTTATTCTCGAAGAATGCACAGGGCCAAAGTTCAATGAATGTAAAAAATGGACAAACGAAAGCACTCATATTTAATTCTCAATTGTTGGTAGCCTATAAAAGTGAATATGAATTCAGTTATAATTTGACGATCAATGATTTTGCTGACTCATGCCTGAAGATCAAAAATGTTTGTTTGAATTGTGTCTATGATTTGGAAATAAAAGTGACGGATGATTGCGGTCGCACGATGATACCTATGACCGGAAGTCATCCGGTATTTAAATCGATTGGATATTTTACCTCAGATCCCAAAGGGAATATAGTTGCATTTAACAGAGATTGTAATGGTCCGAGTCCATATGTTCAAAGTGAATCGTATAAGCTAAACCTTCCTATTGGTAATTATACAGTGAGCAAGATCCTTACTGTTAACGCAGCAGCAATGGATTTCTATGTCGCGACATACCTGGATTCCAATTACAATAAATGCGTAAAAACATTATTTAATTTTCAGAAGGCAGCGTTAGCTAAAATAGATACGTCAGATTGCAGGATAGATTGTAAAAAATGTGTTGCGAGTTTAATGAAAGCCAGTGGAACAACTTATTCCACAGTTGCTGAAGCCAGGGATCAATATGTGGCTGCAGGTATAGGGACTGAGCTTGAGTTTGATTATTTAATGGAGGAATGTCAGGCACCATGTAAAAGCCTAACCTGGTGTGAGGCTACATACCAACAATTGTTACTCGATGTCAGCCCTGACGGTCAGTATGCCCAATTTCAAAATACGGTTGGTGGACAAGTACCTGATTTGGCCGTTTCAGTTTTACACAAGGGAAATCATCTTCCTAAATCATACGCTAATCAACTTACGGACTGGCAAAACCCCAGAATCAAAATCAATGGGACTGATTATTTGAAATATCTAGAAGAAGATGGCACGGAGTCTGTGATTCATTTAACTTTGAATGGTACTGTCTACTTTCCTTTAGTAGATCCAAACAAGCTTGCGCAAGTAAAATATGATTCTGTCAGAAATTTCCATTACATCCATCCTCAATACTTAAAGAATGTTGAAGATTTTGTAGACAATTGGAAGGAGACCTGGGCCAAATCACTTGTTCAATATCACCCGGAATATTGCTACTACGAATCCTGTATAGCCTATAGTGTTGTTCCATCTGGCCATAAGCGTTCATCGGATGACTTTGATAAATTATTATTGGAAACCACTACCTATAAAACCGCTGTAGATTCCGGTCTGATTTCAGCTTCGTATACTACTTCACCTCCCTCTAATATTAATCAAATGATGCAATTTGGTTATCCGGGAAGTATAACAAAGGATCCATTTGTGCTTAACGGGGCTTTTATGTTGAATGGTGTTGATTATGGACAAAAGCTAACAGGTGTAGTTGGACAGTTTAGGCATTTGGGGAATTCATATTATTCAATGGTCGAAGTGGCAGCCAATGCCGCCCGATGTGGAACAAAATATGGAATTCCTTTAAACGCATCTTCCTGTAAGAATTTTGGACAAGGACTGGATGCTACAATCCTGGATCAGGAATGGAACCTCTTAAAAAACTTTTATTTAAGCGAAAAACGAAAAATTCAGCAACAATTGGCAGATGATAATGCCAGGGGAGTATGTAATGGTTATAATGGGTGCATAGGAGATCCTAATTATAATCCCTATTTGACCGGGATGCTCAACTTCTTTGGTGCTAGTTCTTTTTTTTGGAGTTCTCCATATTTTAATATTCAGCAACCTTGTTCAGCTAACAATCAACATCTGTATTTAAAAAAAGCAAAACGTTTCATTGGCCCTGAAAATATTCAATCTCCGGGCCCTGGTGACATGGATTACCAAATGTATTTACAAAGCGGCCAGTGTCCATTGGCTATACAGTATCAATATTTATTATCTGCGCTGGCAGCACAAGGGCATCTGGATAATACGGGCGGAGAGGATTTACAAAAGCATGCAGAATTCACACCTGGTCTTTATAAAGAAGTAAATGGCGGGATTGTGAATGGAATTTTTACACCGTATTCCTGGAAAGCCATTTCTACAACCGGAAATATCCTGACAGGTAATATAATGAACAATGCTACTAATACACCGGTTTGTGGATTTATTTTGAACAAAACCGGTTCGTCTATTAACAACTGGGATGACATCCTGAGTATTAGTGAACTGACGTATACAAATACAACCGGATCAAATTTCGAATTCAAAGCAACTGCAGGCGTAATGGGTGCAGGTGGAATCACTAAGCATGAAATAATAACCGGTTCTACTTGCATCAGGATAACCGGCTGCACATTTGCTACTCAGAATACTACGAATCAACTCATCAAAGATCTTGGTGCATTAATGTCGGCTCTCCAGGTAAGCCAGGTTTTAACAAGCTCCTCTGCTATTAATTTAGTTTCAGGTAATCCGAGCTATTTGCCTTTTCTGACTACTTCCATCAAAAGCGCTTTAGGTACACCTAATTCCAATTTAAGGTGGAGATTAAACGGAAATCAATATGAATTGTATGACCTTAACAATTCTACAAAAATACTGGTTATAAAGTTATTAAATTTTAGTCCCGGAATATTCAATAATTCAAATATAGCCAACGTAAAGGTCTTTAGTAATTTCACCAGCACATCCCAAAACTTTTTTACGATGAATGGGATGAATGCATCTAATAATTCTATAGTTGTTATAAAAGGATCCATTGAATTGATGCAGGGAAATATCTCAACCCCCGTCAATACAGGAAGTACGAGCTTGCCAACGCCGATTGCATGCCAGGGTATCGAATACCGGCTTAGAGATGATTTGGAGGCATTACTGAAAGATGTTTTATTGACGAAACCCACTAACAATGAGTTCGATCTCACCTTAAGTCCATATTACACAGATCTCATAAAAAGTTATTTCCCGACAGATGAGCAGAACACGAATGGTACAACTTTGAAAGTAAATAAGGGAGATATTCAAGTAGACTCTCTCATTTTTCCCATTCATGTTAAGAAAGGGGATTGTCAGATGAAGTTGTATCATTTGGATCCAATACCCGGAAGTAATTTTAATAACCTGACAGGTTTCAGCAGCCCGTTGATTCCTATTGGAAACTTCAGTCTTGGGATCCAGAAATTTTATATCGTCGGTGTATTTAAAGCTAATGGAATTACGATTCAGGATACCATTTGGGGATACAGCTGTCTGCCCATAAAATATTGCGAGCCATGTCCAAAGAGCCCTAAGCCTGATTGCATTACCTGTAAAGAAATAAGGATATATCCACCGGATTCAATATGTACAAATAGCCTGGCCATATTTCAATTCGAAACAGATAGTTGTACAGGAAAACCTGATTTGCTTTGGAATTTTGGTGATGGTACTACTTCATCAATACCCATGCATTCCTTTGCACGGCCAGGAACGTATATAGTTTCCGTATCCATTGTAAGGCCTTCCGGATGCCCACGGATATTTTTTTCGCCTGTTGAAATTTCTATCAATGTTTTCAATTGTGGAGGTTCAAATGAGGATGCTGCGTCCTGGACATGGATTAATATTGATACCACAGATTTCTTCATGGAGGAATGTGAAAGTTATTACACGGAATACAAGGAAGCTTACCGAAAATTTG
>JBDUAU010000257.1:0-2653 GCA_040004485.1 Saprospiraceae bacterium | reverse complement strand
GACCAGCTGGCCTCTTTCATCTTCCTGGCGTTCTACGTATACATCTACTTCATCACCGATCTTGAAACCATCGATGTCTTTAAATTCAGATACGGACACAAGGCCATCCGATTTAAAATTGATGTCTAATACAGCATCTCCACCTGTGATCTGTGATACACGAGCTTTGATGACTTCGTTTTCATTGACAGCGCCTAATGTTTTTTCATAAAGGGCTTCTAATCGCTCGAATTCATCCTTTGCATAGATATGCTGGTGACGGTTAGAGATCGACCAGTCGAAATCGTCATGTGCAGTTGATACTTCAGGTCCGGTGGTAATTTTTGGCTCCTCCTGGGGAGCTTGAGGGGTCACTACTTCTTCAGTTATTGTTTCAGTAGTTTCCTGGATTGGAGTCTCAAGGGACTCCTCTGGAAGGTTTGTTTCTTCTGACATCTCAGAGAGTTGGGTTGTTTGTACATTCCTAAATGGTTGATTATCAGGAATGGAGGTTAAATAATACTATTAAAAACGGGTCGCAAAGGTAATTTTTTTCTGTTTCCCCGGCAAGGAATCTCCGGATAATCTTTTCGGGCAGGGATTTCCTTATTTTAGTTGAATTAGAATAGGGATATTACGATCGATTCATACCCACCACAATTGCAGATTATATGCGTCATTTATTTCATTTTCAAATTTTAATTCTAACTCTTGTTCTGCTGACACAACATGTGCAACGATCAGGTGCTCAGTCAGTAATAAGTCTTTTGGAACAGGGAAGAAAAGTGCTCCGGTCTGACCCAGATAGCACCTTGTATTATACAAAAGAGGCCTTTGCCTTATTGAAAAAATCATACTCAGATTCCCTTGCTCTTGAAATCTACCTTGTCCAGAATGACGCCATTCGAATCCTGGGAAATATGGATGACCTCAAAAAGGGTCTCAGAATATGTGATAGCCTCAATACTAAAGTCAAAAACGTTAAAGCTTCTCTCACCATCTCCAATCTTAAGGGCTTATACTTTTGGCAACTCTCACAATTTGACAGCGCTATTCAGTATTTTATAAAAGTTCGTGAGCTGGGTTTACTACTGAAGGATACGATTGGGATTATTAAATCATATAATAATTCGGGTATTATTTTCTCCGATTTGAGTAAGCTGGATAAAGCAAAAACTGAATACTACACGGGTATTAAGTTTGCAATCCTTAAAAAAGATAGCACAGGATTGATTTATTTATACAATGGCCTTAGCAATAATTACAGGGCAGAGGAAAAATACGACAGTGCGATCATTTTCATCAACAGATCTATTGCCATCTCTGAAATCAAGCATAATCAAATTGACATTCAGAGAGGATATACAAATCTGGGTGCTACATATTACCAATTGAGTGAGTATAAAAAAGCTGAAGAAGCGCTTCTTAAAGCAATGGCCATAGCTGAAGCTCAACATATCAATCAATCCCTTGTCAAGATTTATTATCACCTGGCTGAAGTCTATATAAAAACAAAAAAGTATAGCCTGGCTGATCAATATGCGAATAAGGTCATGACCATTGCAACGGCTGAACATTACCCTGAAGACGTGATGTATGCTCATGAACTCTTCTACCGGAATGCCAAAGCCCAGAATCATTTTGATGTCGCTTTGAAAAGACTGGAGCTCTATATGGTGACAAAGGACAGTATATTCAAAGCAGAAAGTACAGCCCGAATAGCGGAAATTGAAACAAAATTCAGGACCGCGCAAAAAGATCTTGAGTTGCAAAAATTATCCTCTGCGATTGACATTCTGGACAAGGATAAAAAATTGACACAGACACGATACATCTTTATTTCTATTGGAATTCTTCTTCTTTTTCTTGCCATCTATTTGAATAAATCAATGCGCGAAATGCAAAGGGAAAAAAGAAGACGTGAAGAGTACACAGCGGGTATTCTTTTTTCAAGAGAAGATGAACGGAAAGATTTGTCCCGCGAACTGCACGACCATGTGGGTCAAAACCTGGTCTTATTAAATCAATCGCTGATCACCGGCGATATCATTAAATCAAAGTCTCTCACACAGGATGTGCTGACGGACATCAGACGTGTATCACGGGATCTTTATCCCTGGCAGATTGAAAAACTCGGACTTGATGCAGCCTTAAAAGATTTGATCAAAACCACAGAATCACTCACAGATATTCTGATGACGTATGAGCTGGATCCGCTTGATAAATTTGTCGATCGTGATCGTGCGTTGCAGGTATACAGAATAGTCCAGGAATGTCTAAACAATCTGATAAAACATTCTAACGCAAGATCTGCGCGCATATCCCTGCACCAAACGGGTGATGATCTCAACCTTACCATACAGGACAATGGCAGTGGATTCGATACAAAGGTTCAGATGAATAGTACAAAGAGCCTTGGCTTAATGACACTGAAAGACAGAATTCAATCACTTAAAGGAAAGCTGGAGATTGAATCATCTGAAGGTAAGGGTTCCCGATTTTCATTTTCATTTCCCGCTATATGAATTCAAAAAAAACATCTGTATTGGTCGCTGATGATCATCCATTAATGCTGCAGGCCATAACCGGATTATTAGAGAAAATTCCATTCGTAGAGCTGGTGAAAACCGCGCAGAATGGGGCAGAAGCACTACATTTCATCAACGAATTAAAG
>JBDUAU010000696.1:0-2654 GCA_040004485.1 Saprospiraceae bacterium | reverse complement strand
AATTTATAAAAACCCGTCATAATGATAGCCGTGGATTTATCATTGACATTCCAGAGAGAAATTACGGTGGCTTTAGCCCCTGATTCCATAAAGCTTCTTCCCAGGCTGCGAATGCCTTCTCCCGGTTCCAATCTCCCTAGACCGGTTTCACAGGCGCTGAGCACGACAAGGTCCAGTGGATTGTGCATCAATCCGATCTCCTTCGCAGTCAATTGCTGACGTTCGATTTGAGTGTCATTTAAAGCCAGGTAGGCCTGATCACTTTTAATGATAGCATGTCCTGCATAATGAAATATCCTTGACATACTCACATCATGCTGCCATACCTGCTTATCATCTGACTGCGAACTCAAAACGGCATTACCATATAAATGACAGATTGAGTCTACTTCCATGCGGGCATAAGGAAGATGATAAAGACCACCCCTTGAATTTTCGTTTTCTTTTGTCTCTTTCATCTTATACTGCGGAGCAAGACAAAAAATGGCCCATTCCTTATCAGCTACTGTAGTCTGTTTCAAATAGGTGATATATTCAAAAGCATAGGAGATTGTTGTAAGTTCCAGAAGATATTTACCCTGGTCATTCTTCAACATTTCAAAAGGCACAAATCCGATGGCTCCATCAGGAATGATCACTGTGTATGCCGGCAGCTGATCCGTCAATGGGTGAATCAGAAACCCATACATATCATTCAATACCTGATGGTCCATACTGAATCCTTTCGAAAGAATGAAATCACTCATTCTGTCTGCCAACATCTGAAAATCAGTCTTCGATCCTATGTTCATAAACTTCCGTTGATGGCCAAATTCAGAAATGGCGTAGATGAAGTCATCTGTCATGAAATACTCGATATAATCTCCGGGCATCTGTGTCTTCAGGAGAATATCATCATAATGTTCGAAAATTTTAGCCCTTTTTTCCTCGCATGAAAGTATTTCACCATTTATAGCATTAATATCCGCACCTGCATCAAATTTTTTATTGTATAATTCTTGTATCTTATTTTGCAATGCGATCCATTCTTCTCTGTCTATCGGTGAAATCATTTCCATCAATGTATTTCTCCGGGTCTTTTCACTGTATAATAAAGCTTTGGACCTACTGAATAAAATTCGGGCCCTATCAAAATAGGCAGGGATTTTATGAGCTGTGTATAATTTATAAAGGATCGAAATTCCTTTATCGATCAATTCTTTATTGCTACGAATTGAAATCAATTTGGAGGGGTCAGCAAGAATGGTTTCCCTTATCAAATCATTTACATGGAGGGCAAGATCAATGCTCATAAGAGCTTTCTCTAAAAGACCCGTATCCGTTGAAAGAGTGAATTGGCGTTCAAAAACCTGTGCCTTCAATTCAAGAAGGTCTATAAAACTATTTTCTGTAAAAAGTTGATTGCTCGAAGGAATTTCAACCCCGACCTTAAATTCTGGTATCAAAGAGGTAAAGCCCAGGCTTATTGTTTGGTGAGCAGCTGCCAGAGAATCAGATTTATAATAGGCTTTTGCAAGTGATGTATAATATTTTGCAAATTCTCTTCTGGCGGTATTGGGATAGTATTGACCCAGTGTACGAATAGCTTCCAGATACAAAGGAATGCTTTCCAAATATTTTCCTTGTATACACATGTAATTGGCCGATTCAATTTGAAACTCCGATTTCTTTTCAAGAAATCTGCTTTCTGAAGTAAGCAAAGGGAGAATTTCTCCGGCTTTCAATAAAAAGGATTCAGCCGACCCCAAACTGGGATAGTCATTGTAGACTTCCGCCAGATTAAGCGCATTTGAAAACATACCTTTCTTAAAATCAATTGAATCAGCAAGTTTGTAACCTCGCTCAAAGAGATTAATAGCTTCTTCTACCTTATATTCAGAATTACGTTGGCGCCCAAGATTCGTATAATATCGTGAAAGCTGATCAATCCTTCCGTAATACTTGAGACTGCCTTCTAACAAACCAGAATAATATGAAGCTAATTCATAATCGCCCTTGATAGTGTAGAGGGTAGAAATTTCATTTTCAATAAACCAGGCAAGCGTATCGAGTGTGATCTTATTTTCTACGTTATCATGTGCTATTAAATAAATCTCCAGCCCCTCGTCATAATCGTCGTTTAATTTGCAGATTTTAGAACCCATATACATTGAGGCCCGCCGAAGTGCAAGACGTTCTATTGGACCAAGCGCTCCAAAATCCTGTTTAAGTAAATTACTGAGAGTGGATAATCGATTTGCATCATTTGTTGCAAAAGCTTGACTGCTTAAATTTGTAATCTTTTTGAAATAAGATACCAGGTCTTTCTTTGCCAAAAATATACTCAGCGAATCTCCATTTGTTTGGACTACTTGCTGAGCCCTGATATTTTGATTTAATACCAGTGGTAAATAAACGATCAGAAACAGTAAATACTTTTCCATCAAAACTGTTGTCTATTCCTATGTCAATACTTTTAATTCAAATCTGCCAATATTTTCTTTGCTTTCTCTTTGTGTTGAACATTCGTATCATCAAGGTATGCCTCTAAATTTTTTCGGGCCTCATCTGTTTTTCCGGCCTTCAGGTTACACAGGCCGAGATAGAACCGGGATTCGGATGCATACATCGATTTATGGTTTTGCTGCACGCCTGTCAATATGAGACCGGCTTCA
>JBDUAU010000227.1:0-8890 GCA_040004485.1 Saprospiraceae bacterium | reverse complement strand
GAGAAGAAGACGACTTGTAGGATGTCCAAGAATTCTGGTGTACGGGTTTTCAATAGCTCCTATCAATCGCGAAGTAGCTTTCTCTTCATCCATGCGAAGATTGGAATGGATAGATGCAACTATAAAATCAAATTTGCTGAGTATGTCTTCATCATAATCCAGGGATCCATCATTGAGGATATCAGATTCTATTCCCTTGAAAATTTTAAAGGGGGCAAGCTTTTTATTCAGTCTCTCAATTTCTTCAAGTTGAGCTAACACACGTTCCGGCTGCAATCCATTAGCATAAAATGCAGTCTTGCTATGATCCGTGATTCCAAAATATTCATATCCCAAGCCCTTCACATGCAAAGCCATTTCTTCCAGTGTATTACTGCCATCGGACCATGTACTATGATTGTGCAATACACCCCTGACATCCTTAATCGTAATTAAAAGAGCCCACTTGTCCGGAGAACATTTTTCAATTCCCTCATGATCCATCAACTCAGGTGACAATCCTTCAAATCCATTTTCAGCAAGAACCTGATAAGGATTTTTTAATTTTTCCGTATTGACTTCAATTCCCCCTTGCAGGTAGGGGGTAGAATAAGCCGAAGATAATTTGCCAAAAAGAGGTTCACTCATCGTCAGCTTACTCCAATTGACATATTTATCCTCCTTTGATGAAGTGTGACAATGAATGGTAATGCGATCGTAGACCTTAATCGAAAATTTTTCATCAGAAATTTGTTCGAGCAATTCAACCTGCTCGATGCCATGAAATTTCACGGGAGAAAATTCAGGAGTGATCAGACATTCAATCTTGCTGACCACAGGACATTTACGCGCTACTTCGCCCACCCATTCTATTTCATATTCCGCAAAGTGTTTTTGCCAGAATTGAATAAATTGATCCAACTCACTTTCAATAGCTCCATATAAATACCTGTCCTGCGAATCCAGGTAATACGCAATCTTGTTTTGCAGATCTTCCTGTGTCTTCAATCCAAACCCTGAAAGTTTGACAAGACGATTTTCAGTACACGCATATAAAAGTTCTGCCGGAGATTCTACACCCAATTCATCCCAGATTGCTCTGATCTTTTTTGGACCAAGCCCTTTGATGGAAAGCAATTGCTGAATACCTGTCGGAGTGATCACTTTCAATTTCTCAAGAGGCTCCATTGTTCCGGTGGAAATGATATCCCTGATCTTTGAAGCCGTAGAAGCTCCTATGCCGGGCACAGCAGTGATTTCAGCATCAGACATCTCTGCCAGCGGGTGATCCCACTTTCGCAGACTCTGATATGCATTCGTATAAGCCTTGATTTTAAACGGATTCTCCCCATGCAACTCCATGAGCGCAGCGAGAAGATTAAATAGGGCAGCGATCTCTTTATTTACCATCAGGCCAAAATTGGCGAAGATCTCCGAATATTTGTTTATAAATGCCGATGGTGTCCGAAATAAATATGCCTTCCGGATTAGTAGATGAATTGATCAGGTATTGTTTAGCACCGCCCTGATTAGCATAAGCAGAGATGACCGTAGGCTCAGTCATATTATTTCCATAAAGTGAAACCTTTTCAAGAAGACTGAGTCCATCCGTAGTCGTGAGTTCACTAAACTCCGACCCCTGAGAATTCGTCAATCCGGAGAGATATGTTTTCAATTTTGTGGTATCCACCGCTTCCATGCCTGCATAATTCCACTTCATGCCATCTTTCTCCATAGTTTGCTTTTTACCTGCAGCATCCACCCACTCTACTTTATTGAGATCATCTGCAGTCACTTTGACGAGTTTCTTATCTCTGTAATTACTAAATCGTTGTTTGAGGCTCATGCTTACAAAACCATCGACAAGATATACTTCCGGTTTTTTACCGACACGCACATAACTTGAAGCCGACCGTGCAGCCTGATCAAACTTGAATCCTCCTATCCACAGATCTGCAACCTGCTTAGACCCTTCCCATACAATCACTCTCGATGCCTGCTGATCCGTGATTTCATATTCTGCATATTTCAATGGATCATTTGTGAGAAGACGCTGTGCATTCAGATCAGCTAACTGGCTGATGACTCCATTGACATTGCGTGCAGGTGCAGGAATTTTTTTGTCACCCTGAATAGCTTCCCATGTATCGCCTGTTTTTTTTAATTCAAATTCTTCTGATTTTTCACCACCGGAAATAAATTTGATATGATCCACTTTCGCAGAATCAACAGCACTGATCACAGGATCATACGAACTTTGACGATGTCCTCTGAAAAGAAGACTCAGGCCAAACAATATAAGACAGACACCAAAAATGACGGCAAGTGTACGGGTATTCATGCTACAAAGAGTTGACGATTAAACATATTTTTCTTCCATCCGCTGAATTCGTTTGCGACGTGTTCGCTGCGAACGCCATATACCTACAACACCTACAAGTGCCAAAGGAAAAAGGAAATTAAAATACTTGGTAAATGTTCGTTTTCCTTCTTCAAGATCTTTGATCGGGCGATAAACGATACCTTTATCACGCAACTCAGCCAAACCGGATTTGTCAACAAGCCATTCGACTGTGTTCAACATAAGATTGGCATTGTCCGGATTGAGATTGCCTTCTTTTGATACGACGAAATCACCATCAGAAAAAACAACCAGTTTTGAATCCTGATTTTGCATCAACCCTTCCACTACTCCACCCAACGTGATATTGGAAAGTGGAAAATCAGCTTGCGTCCATTGTTTTTGCACATCAAACTGTAGCGGAACACTCAGCGTACCGGCTTTATTCGAACTGGTGACAAGAACTGTAAACAAACTTCCATCTGTTGATTGAAATTTGACAGGACTCGCAAATTGGAACAACACAGCTTCAATACCCGTCGTCACCGGATGATTAGAAAATGTCTTGATCAATGGCAGATATGGAAAATTGATTTGTGTCGGAATATTAAAATTACCGATACGTTGTTGCACACTTACTTTTCCACATGATGCATCGACTACAAATGTCGGATCGATCGTGATACCATGTGATGTCAGCCATTTGAGAATATTATTATTGACAGCAGAACCTGTCGCCGTACTGAAATCACCTGTTACCGCATTGACTGCAGCGATGATCTTTCCACCTTTCGCGAGATAATCATCAAGCTTTTTAAATTGTGCATCAGGAATAGAATCGGTCGGGTTGACAATCAGCAGTGCTTTGATACGCTCAGCGATTGGCTCTTCTTTTGAGAGATCTACACTTTCAATTGTATAAATAACGCTCAATGCTTTTGCAACCTGATTCAACTCCTGCAGTTGTGGCTCACCATTTCCCTGTAGTATCCCAAGAGATGGTTTGTCTTTGACACTTATTTTCTTGATCGCTGTCGTCAGATCATATTCCATCGGCGATTGCTGATTGATGAATGGAAGTACTTCTTTCTGATCCCCATATTCCACGACAGCACCCATGTATGCTTTCTTCTGTGAAGCTTCATCTTTCTCACGTACATTGATGAGGATGGGCTGAATGCCATTCTGTGCAGCTTCCTGTTCTTTGGCCTGATCTGTTCCGGGATTGATGAATTGATAATTCACTTTACCCTTTGAGATATTGTTGTACTCAATCAACAGGTTTTGAAAATCAGTCTTTACTCTTTCAAATTCTGCAGGGAGATTTTCAGAGAAATAAGCTTTCACTGTGACCGGATCTTCGAGATTGTGAAGTATGGACTTGGTCGCTTTACTCATTGTAAATTCCTTGTCTTCCGTCAGGTCGATCCGAAAGAAAAATTCACGTGACAATAGAAATACAATGGCGACGATACCGATGACCAGTAAAATCGAGAGTTTATTATCCTTTCTCATGATCAGCTTCTTTTGGAGATATTTAATTCAGTCAGCATCAATCCTAAAAATGTCAATGCCAGAAAATAGATTACATCTTTTGTATCGATCACACCGCGTGACATCGATTCATAATGTGTCGGCACACTCAGGTCTGTCAATATGCCTCCGAGCCAGCCTGATTGACTTGAACCTAATGCGCCAAAGATGAATTGGAATACAACACCGATCAGCAGCGCCATCAGAAAAGCCACGATTTGATTATTTGTAAGACTCGATGCGAGTAAGCCAATCGCGATATACATGGAGCTCATCAGTATCAATCCCAGATATCCTGTGATCGTACTGCCATGATCGATATTACCCAGTCGGGCAACACTCACATAATATGGAATAGTAAATGCAAGCGCGATGGCGACAAGGAGAAGACATGCCAGAAATTTACCGATCACCAGTTGATGATTGGACAATTTCTTGGTCAGTAACAATTCGATTGTACCTGTTTTTTTCTCTTCTGCAAACTGGCGCATCGTGATGGCCGGAATAAAGAAGAATAATGACCATAAGGCTACGTTGAAAAAAATATCAAGGCTCGCCTGCTTGTGAAAAAAGATATCATTTCCCCACAGCCAGGTAAAAAACCCGCTGAAACCAAGAAATGCCACAAGTAGGATATAGGCGACCAGTGAATCAAAAAAACTATTGAGTTCTTTTTTGGCGATGATCCACGATTCTCTCATTTCAATTAAGTTGATTTTGTTATCGATTCGTTTATTATTGATCCGGATATAGTATTAATTCATGGTGACATTACGGAAGATGTCTTCAAGTCGTACTTCGACAGGGCTCATCTGAAGCAACATCCACTCTTTCCCCACGCATAATCTATAGATTGCTCTTGCTGTCTGATTTCCATCTGCGCATTCTACTTCAAGCAGTCTGTGATCTGCACTCAGCCCTACACTTGATACACCCGGCAATGATTTAATTGACTGCGTGATCACTTCTCGTGGAGCACCTTCGATATCGACAAGGATGAAACTCTTTCCGCTGGTATGACTTCTGAGGGCTTCCGGTGTTCCGTTAGCGACGATTTTGCCTTTGTTGATGATCAGTATCCGGTCGCATGTCGCTTCGACTTCCGGAAGGATGTGTGTGCAGAGAATTACTGATTTATGAACACCCAATTTTTTGATCAGGTCACGTATTTCAACACGTTGATTCGGGTCAAGACCTGTGGTGGGTTCGTCGAGGATGAGGATGGCGGGATCATGAATCATCGCCTGAGCCAGGCCTACTCGCTGACGATATCCTTTTGATAGTTCGCCGATCTTTTTATGTTTTTCATCATTGAGACCGCACATGACGACCATTTCGCGGATGCGTTGATCCAGATTGCTGCGGGCTATACCCTGAAGCTGGCCACAAAAGGCGAGATACTCGATGACCGGCATATCATCATAGAGTGGATTGTGCTCCGGGAGATATCCGATATTACCTCTGAGATTGTTGCGGGTAGTGGATTTACCGCCGATGGTGATTTGGCCCGAATCCGGCGACAGATACTGTGTGATCATACGCATCGTCGTGGTCTTACCGGCACCGTTGGGGCCCAGGAAGCCTACGATTTCTCCTGTCCTGACTTCGAATGAAATGTTATCTACGGCCTTCTGGCTTCCGTAGGATTTTGACAAACCATCTATTACGATATCCATACACTAGTCGGTTAAGTTTGTTAATCTAAATTGAATAGAAGCTATTAATCCATTAAAAAAGAGCGCCAAAATTATAAATTTCTCTAATCTTGCTCCCTGTTAACTAATTATATCATCCTTATGAAAAACTTACCTCAAACGATTCTTTACAGGCCATATTTCATCATTTTGCTCTGTTACATTTTCATTTACAATTCGGGTTGCAATTCGGCTCCGAAACCAGTCATGGTGGACACAGGCGATCTGACGGGATTTGAACTGACAGAGATACCCGGTACTACAGCGAAGACAGCGGTCAGAAAAGATCCGAGCGGCCAGGTGGTGATTGAAGGGTTTCTCGATGGGGACAAAAAGACAGGCACATGGCTGGAACACAACAACGAAGGGGATCTCAGCTCATTGACCAGTTATCTCAATGGTTTTCAGGAAGGACCTGCCTTGAAATTCTCATTCCGCGGACAGGTGGATCAGCGTACTAATTATCATTTGGGACAACTCGATGGCCCATGGGTAGATTACAAATTTGGAAAAGTGATGGAGACCCGTCAATATAAAAACGGGAAGCTCGATGGTTCGGTCAAGATCTTTGATCAAAAATCCTACAAGCTCCGCCAGGAGACTGAATATAAGAATGGGCTACAAGATGGCCACTTCAGATACTATGATGACAATGGAAATGTAACCGTGGAGTATGAGTATAAGAATGGAGAGAAAGTGAGCGGTGGGATGGTGGAGAAGAAGTAGGGGTGGCGATTAGGCTTTGAGGCTGCTACTCTTCAGTCGTTCATTTGTCGCCAGGGATTTTGGTTTAAAAATAATGATTGTCAAAATACCCCATATTGTGATGAGAAACCCCATATAGTTCATTGTATTTTTGCCACCAAAGTCAGCAGTAAATGCAATGTCAATGGTCGCATGAAAAATTGCACAAATTAAAATGCTTCCTCTTGAAGAGTTGAATAACCAGGTCAGCAAAATACTTCCGGTCAAAAGACTAAAAGACCAACCGATCATTCCTGTAAAATCCATTGAGGTATAACCAGGTCTGTAGAAGAAAAGGGGCCAATGCCAGATAGCCCAAAAAATAGTCAGGATGATGCTAGATGCCAGAGCGTTAAACTTGTCCTGAAACAATGGCAATGCAAAGCCTCGCCAACCCACTTCTTCACCAAAGCCAAAGAATATAAGATTGTAAATAAAAAATGTCAAAAGATTTGAATTAGGAAACTCCTTATATGTGAGTAATCCTGAGAGATTAATTGGTGTTTTGTCTAAAATGCAACCAATGACTGTACCAACAAATGCAAGAATGAAAGGACTTAAAATTGCAATGGACAGATAGATTAAAGGTCTTACCTGAAAACACTTCTTGATTAGTTTTTTTACGCCGTCTTGTTTTCTGAAAATCCAGGTTGTCAGAAAGGAAGCGATCAGTGGTCCAAATCCTCCAAGTCCGTGATTTAATGGAACAGTTGGTAAATTAGTGAGCCCGAAAATGTGTCCATATAGCGGCAACCAAATCATCCAACTGATGAAATATGAAACTGCGAAAAATGTTAGTAATTGATTCAATGGTGTATTAATTTAATATGGTTTTATTTCTTTGTTATCTGCTGCCTTGCTATTCCCACAAAATACTTGTTAGAAATTCAATCTGCAATTTCTTTACACCAAATATGTCATGATAAAAACTACACTCATGTAAGTCCATAGTAGTGAAAACAAAACGTGAATCGTCGTTTCAAATGATTTTCCCTTCCAAAGTTTTGCTGAATAGCCAAAGAATTGAATAAATAATCTCGCAGTCCAAAAAACTCCAAGCCCTAAAGAAATTCGTTTTCCTAAGACTGTTCCTACCAGTTCGTTGGCTGAAGTCAAACAGAGAAGACCCACGAGGAAAATTATTAATGCAATAAAGAATGAATGAACATACATCATTTGCCTATTGATGATGCTGATAGATTTCATGTCCTCTTTCCAATTGAAGTACTTAGGAAATATGCCGTGAATTAAAGCCAAGGCAATTAAAATTGTTCCGATTATTTTAAGGTGGAGTTCCATTTTTTCCAAGAATAAAAGTAGTGATAAATGGGGTTATTTTTATTTCCTCTACTACTCTTAATCCTGCACTTTGAAAAGTTTTGAACCAGGTTGTCTTTGAGTGAAAATGAAAGAACCCAATGTTGTATGCCAAAAAATTGGCAGTGTCCTGTAAATGTTCTGTTATAATTATTTTCCCTGTTGTGGTCAGCACTCGTTTAAGTTCTTGGAAAAAAGTAATTCTTTCTTCATCGTTTCGGATTTCGTGAGCCGCAAGAATTACAAAAATCACATCGACTGAATTGTCTGGCAAAGGCAAATGAGTTGTATTTATCTGTTGTGTATCCGGGAAAGGCGCATACGCCTTTCTTGCTCTTTTAATTGAAACCTCTGTGTGTTTTGTCGGATCATAAAAGTCAAACACTGACAGTTCTGAATTTGGAAATTTCCTTTTAAAAAGGTGGCTTGTTTCATCGAAGCCGGCATTGATATATACGATTTTACGGTTATTGCTTTGCCATTTGTCAAGCCAGGTAAGTTTATAAAGATCGGATATGTCATAGATGTAAAATGAAACTGTCAAAGAAATTATAGTTGAAATTAAAATGAGAAAAACCAGGACAATTGCAATGAAGCGAAATGGCGCTGTCAGGTTGTTGCAGAGCAAAAGCAAAATAACAACTGTCGCAATTGACAAAACATAAAATTGCCAATTGAAACGAATTATGTTCCAAACTCCCTGAAATGGTTTTCTCACTTTATCCATTGTTCAATTTTACCCTTTTTCCAGTAGTATGGAATATTTTTTATGATGAAGGCATTTGCCAATTTTATATCATTCAATTTCATGTTGTCTAAAAATGAAAAGTTGTAATTCAAAATTTTTACGGGAGTTGGTTTCCAATTTTCTCTGACACCTTCAATAATTAAAACCTTCTTGTCAGAACTGTTGTATGTAAATGTAAATGGCAAAGGTCCTGCAAATCGTCTCGCCTCTTTCCAGTCACTGAATGGTGAGCCGTCAGGCAAAGGAATATTTTCACTGTCAGTATTATTTATTTCAATCCTGAAACCAGATTTGTTTGAACTGATTTCGGTCGTTTCGTTTTGGTTTACTTGATTTATGTCGGTTGTTGTGTAATTGTAGTGCGTAAAGTTATTTCCGAAAAACTCCATTTTCTTTTTGTCTGTTTCTGATTTTATAATATACAATCCACGGAGCCGTTTGCCGGCATTATTGGTATAGCGTACAAATATGCGATAGCCAACCAGGAAAAAATCATTACCCATAAACTTTGGAAAACCTTTTGGACGTAAGCCG
>JBDUAU010000336.1:0-2656 GCA_040004485.1 Saprospiraceae bacterium | reverse complement strand
GTGGGCAGGTACTTATTTTCCAACAGGTAAATGGAAAGAGGTTCTTGAATATTTTAGAAAAACATATGCTGAAGAACCAGAAAAACTGCGTGATTATGCTCAGCGATTAGTGGCCGGTGTAAAGGATCATGGACTTGATGATGTAGTCCCCGGTGTAGAAAATATAATCAACCAAAAAGAGATCAATGACATCAGTAAAGTATTCATGAGTCGCATGGATCCGCAGATGGGAGGCCGGCGCGGATCTCCAAAATTTCCAATGCCTAACAACTGGCAATACCTTATGTATTTTGCTCAACGATATAACAATAAGGAAGCTGGCTTATTAGTGAGGACGACACTTGACAAGATGATGATGGGGGGTATATATGATCAGCTTGAAGGGGGATTCGCACGCTACTCTACTGATTCGTTGTGGCTGGTACCCCATTTTGAGAAGATGTTGTATGACAATGGACAATTAGTTTCTCTTTATGCGCAAGCATACGCATGGTCAGGTAAGACTGAGTATCTGGATGTGGTGCGTCAGACATTAGATTTCGTGGATCATCACTGGAGTGATCCTTCAGGTGGATTCTATAGTTCATATGATGCGGATAGTGAGAAGGAAGAAGGAAAGTATTATGTGTGGAGCGCAGAAGAATTGACCAAACTTATACCTGATGAACGGGATCGAAAATTATTCTTTACATATTATGATATCGGAGCTAGTGGAAATTGGGAAGATGGGAAAAACATACTTAATAGGCATCGACCAGCTCAGGAAGTGGCAAAACAAAACAATCTGATTACAGAAGACTTCTATTTCGCGATTTCAAAGATTAATAATGTGTTACTTGAAGAAAGAAAAAAACGTGTTGCACCAGGTTTGGATGATAAGATACTTGCCTCATGGAATGGACTAATGCTGCAAGGGTACATAGATGCTTATCGTGCAAGTGGAGAAAAGAAATACATAGACAGGGCAATAAAAAACGCAACTTTTATAAAAACGCAGATGATCAAAGATGATTACAGGATGGATCGGAATTATAAGAATGGTAAATCGTCTATAAATGGATTCCTTGATGATTATGCCAATGTGATCCAGGCTTTTCTTTCTTTGTATCAGACAACATTTGATACTAAATGGCTTGAACTGTCAAAAGGAATGACAGATCATGTCATGCAGCATTTTCAAAGTGATTCGACTGCCTTATTTTATTTCACCTCAGATATTGATCCGCCGCTCATCGCGAGGAGACTCGAAGTCAGTGATAATGTAATTCCTTCTGCAAATAGTACGATGGCCAGAAATTTATTTGTGCTTGGGGAAATATTGGATCAGCAGGAATATAAAGACCGATCACAAAAAATATTTAATCAGGTCTGGCCTGTAGTCAAGCGTGACGGGCAGCCATCATTTTATAGCAATTGGTGCCAACTGATGCTCATGTTTGCCCAATCGCCTAAAGAAGTGGCTATTGTGGGTAAAGATTATGAAAGTATCCTTTCAGAAATCCAGAAAACATATCAGCCTGATGCCATATTTATTGGTGGCGCGGAAGAAGGGGATCTTCCAATTTTGAAAGGTAAATTATCTGACAATCAGACGCTTATTTATGTTTGCCAGAATAAAGTCTGCAAGCTTCCTACGGATGATGTAATGAAAGCCATGGATTTATTGAAGAATTGATGGACTTGATATTTTGACTTAATTCTAATTCATCCGGTGCACAGAAAAGTTATCCACATGTGTATGTAGATAAGTCTTCCAAGACGCTTGCTATCAGCGTGTTAAGACAGTGTGGCACACTTAGGTGTGGCACACCTAGGTGTGCCACACTGTCATGGCGAGATTATTTGGAGACGTTGAAATCCTTGTTTCCCCAAAGCCAAAGGATTACTTAGTTTCACACCTTAATTCAAAAAGATAATCAGGAATGGATTTGCACGAATACCAGGGAAAGGAATTACTCAGTCGTTTTGGCGTAAAAATTCAGCGGGGCGTAGTGGCCCGATCTTTAGCGGATGCTATTGAAGCCTATCAGAAAGTAACTGCAGACTCGGGAAGTCCGGTAGCTGTCGTAAAAGCTCAACTGCATGCAGGAGGAAGAGGAAAAGGCGGAGGTGTCAAAGTGGTCAAAGATCTCGCTGACCTCAAAGAAAAAGTAAATACCATACTGGGTATGATGCTTAAGACACCTCAAACTCCCGGTGGACTTGATGGCCCGGGTAAACTTGTGAGGCAAGTTTTGATAGCAGAGGATGTCTACATACCTGAATACGATCAATGCAAAGAATTATATCTGTCTATTCTTACGGACAGAGCAAGGCAATGCAACGTCATTATTTATTCCACAGAAGGTGGAATGGACATTGAAGGCGTGGCTGAAAAAACGCCTCATTTGGTGCATACGGAATTCATTGATCCGGCGCTAGGACTTCAGGCATTTGAAGGAAGAAAAATTGCTTTCAATCTTGGCTTAAGTGGCGCCCCGCTTAAAAATATGACGCAGTTTGTATCGAAAGTTTATAAAGCATTTGTTGAAAGCGATGCTACCCTGCTAGAAATTAATCCTGTCCTGATAAATGGAAATGGAGAAGTGGTGGCTGTTGATTGTAAAGCATCAATGGATGACAATGCTCTTTACCGTCATCCGGATATTGAAGCATG
>JBDUAU010000188.1:0-2659 GCA_040004485.1 Saprospiraceae bacterium | reverse complement strand
AACATAGAAGTTTCCAATAAGAATCATTTCAATAGTTTTGATTGAGTGGAGCCGAAATCCTTTGATGTAAATTCTTACCGGTCACTGAGCGGTAGTCGAAGTGATCAGGCAAGCGGTCGATGAGCGACAGCCGAAGCGAACATCATGACAAATCAAACCCGATATCCCTCCTGAAAAACTTCCCTTCAAAATCAATTCGTTCTGCATTCACCATACATTTATCAATTGCTCGTTGAAGGTTGCTTCCCAGGCTGGTTACGGCTATAACCCTTCCTCCTGCAGTCACAATTGAACCATTGTTACCGCTGGTGCCGGCATGATAAATCCTGCTCCCGTCCACATGATCAAGGCCTGTTATCATTTTACCCTTTTCATAATCGCCCGGATATCCACCGGACACAAGCATGATCGTCGCTGCAGATCTTGAATCGATATGAAGATGAATCTCATTTAAGGTTTTATTCCATGCCGCCATGAGCAATTCAACAAAATCATTTTGAATGCGCGGCAATACAACCTCAGTCTCCGGATCTCCAAGGCGACAATTATATTCGATGACATACGGATCACCATTGACATTGATCAATCCAAAAAAGATGAAGCCCGTATACTTTATGTTTTCATCGTTGACACCCTTTATGGTTGGTTCAATAATTTGCGTCATCACTTTTTTCCAAAGTGTTTCATCCACAAAGGCCACCGGTGACACTGCACCCATGCCTCCGGTATTAAGTCCGGTATCTCCTTCTCCTATTCTTTTATAATCCTTAGCCTCAGGCAGGAGGACATAATTTTTTCCATCTGTCAATACAAAAACGGAAAACTCTATACCTGAAAGAAATTCTTCAATGACTACTGTAGCACTTGCTTCTCCAAATTTACCAGAAAGCATTTCCGCCATTTCATTTTTAGCTTCTTCAATTGTATCACATATGAGTACACCTTTTCCTGCAGCAAGTCCGTCAGCTTTCAGCACCACCGGTACGGTATGTGAATAGAGATAGGAGATCGCTTCGTTGATTTGATTTTTTTCAAATGATTTATACGAAGCAGTAGGAATTTTATGACGCTGCATAAATTCTTTTGCAAATGCCTTACTTCCCTCAAGCATAGCACCCTCCCTTGAAGGTCCGATGATAGGAATATTTTTCAAAGCATCATCTTCAGAAAAGAAATCCACTATTCCTGCCACAAGAGGTACTTCCGGCCCAACCACCACAAGGTTGATATTTTCATTCAGCACGAGTGATTTGATAGCTTCAAAATCACCGGTATCTATTGGAATATTTTTTCCCAGTGTAGCAGTCCCGGCATTCCCAGGCGCAATAAAAAGCAACTCGCAAAGTGGGCTCGAAGTGATTTTATCCGCGATGGCATGTTCACGGCCGCCGCTTCCGATGATGAGTATGTTCATAAAATAGAATAGGGGAAAAGTTTTTTTAATTATATCCTGATTAGAGATACCGAACTATTCGCGTGACATCATCATCAAAATGACATAAAACTGCATCTTTTACCTGATTTCTTAGTTCATCCCAAGATGCTGCTTCGGTAAAAATTGAATAACCCAATGCTGAGGCAGAGTATCGTCCTTCGTCAGCTTCTTTAACCAAAAATAAGACTTCACTCATCTTTTGTTTTTTATCATTGAAGTCCTGTAAAGATAGATCATTGTCATGTATGAGAATTTGAATCTTTTCTTTTTCAACCTTCGCCTTCGCCTTCGCCTTCACCTCCGCCTCCGCCTTCACCTTCACCTCCGCCTGGTTGCTGTGGTTGGTGAGCTGTAGCCCAAGGATGCGTATAAGCAGGCCGAACCATCGCACCGGGCTGAGTTGAGCACGTCGAAGCATTTCCTTACATTTGCGCCTTTTATAATATGTACGAATATATTCAGGGCAAAGTAGTCAGCAGGCACCCCACACACGTGGTAGTTGAGACAGGTGGCATAGGCTATTTTCTGCACATTACCCTTCAAAGCTATGATCAGATAAGAGAAGGGAAAGAAGAGAAAATATACACCTGGCTTCAGGTCCGTGAGGATGTCCAGCAACTTTGGGGATTTATGGAACCGGCCGAAAGAGAGGTTTTTCTCCACCTGATCAGCATTTCAGGCATAGGCCCCAACACAGCCAGGCTTATTCTCTCCGGCATGACCCCCGAAGAATGCAGACAGGCCATCCTGACTGAAAATGAAATCGCCTTCAAACAGGTCAAAGGCGTAGGCCCCAAAACGGCCAAGCGCGTCATTATAGAATTGAAAGACAAAATGTTAAAAACTGCGGGTGATCAGCTCATCATCAAAGCCGGTGGTTCAAAACACCAGGCTATGGCCGAAGCACTATCCGCTTTGATCACCCTCGGATTCATCAAAAGTCATGCAGAAAAGGCTCTGAACCAGATTACTAAAGAAGAAGGTTTTGATCTTCCGACAGAAACTTTGGTCAGAATGGCCTTACGTCTGTTATCTGCCTGATCATACATAATTCAAACCTGATTGTATCGTTATACAACCTGATTGTCATAAATGAGTGCCCCTCTAGGGGTTGTAAGAGGGACCAAAAACAAGCCCTCGATTGCGTATAGAGAATATAGTACATGAATAGAAACGCGTCGTTTTTTTTAGGAGCATCCCTTACTTTGGTCTCTTTCCTCTTCA
>JBDUAU010000470.1:0-2669 GCA_040004485.1 Saprospiraceae bacterium | reverse complement strand
TTATCTCACCTCTCAAATACTTCACGATCGCTTCTGCTTTGTTATTTTGTCATAAACCGGCTTGCGATTGTGAGAGGTCTGAATGTATATCTCTTTTTTACATGATGGCCTCCACTACGAATCAGTATATCCTGTAAGGTTTCCATCGCCTGGATAATATGGATCCCTTTATTGAGCATCACACAATCGGCAAGAGCTGCGTGAGCCGCATCAGTGACTTCGGAGCGGGTTGCTATTCCTGATTTATTGAGCGTTTCAAGTACTTGCGTTGCCCAGATCACGGGCACATGCGCGGCATCACATATCCATAGAATCTCTTCCTGTATTTCACTCATTCTTTCAAATCCGATCTCGACAGCCAGATCACCACGGGCGATCATCACGCCGATATTTTTTTTCCGCATCCCATAAAACAATAATTCCGGTAGATTCTTAACGGCTTCCGGAGTTTCGATTTTAATGATCAATGCCAGTTTATTATTCCGGCCTAGGGCATGATGAAGAAGCATGATATCATTCTTGTTGTGCACGAATGAAAGGCCTACCATATCCGCATGCTTCATGATAAAAGGAAGACATGTTTTATCATATTCTGTAAATGCCGGCATGGATAAGACAGAGGTTGGAAAATTGATTCCCTTCTCAGATTTTAAATATGGCTTTTTCGTTGAAACTCTTAACACCTGCAATTTTATTTTATCGAATTCGATACTATCTACCCTGCTTTCAATCAAACCATCATCGAATAAGACCATTTCACCAGCCTTTAATTGATGGGCTATTCCGGGCACTGTGCAACCAACAGTGTGTTTCTGACCACTAAAATTTTCTTCATCCGTTAAATAGATAGAATGTCCCACTTCGACATGTAACTTTTCTTTCTTTTTTAAAACAGTACGGATTTTCGGACCAGCGAGATCCATATAAATTTTACATGTTAACCCGGTTATTTTTTCAGCCCTTTTGATATGTTGGATCATGCTGAACCAGACGTTTTCATCATCATGCGCACAATTAATCCTGGCGACATTCATACCGGATTGTAACAGGCTTTTTACTTTTTCATAATCAATAGCCAGGCTGGTATCAAACGTGACCATAATGTATGGCACCAATTCTTTCTCTTTTTTCCCAAACAACTCCATGGACTTTTGAGCCAATGACAATTTACTGGACTCAAAATCAAAAACATTGGATGGAATCTTTTTCTTACTTCCCAATCGTTGAGAAATAGCAAGTAACTGACCCCGGATATGACTTTCAGAACTTGATATTGAAGAAAGACCATACGAATGCAATTTGTCCTGCAATTCACGGATATCAAGGCTTCTGAGTGCCAGGTAGTGGAGGAGATTGATTGCATTTTTCTTATTTGAAGGATGTACTTCCCTGATGAGATTGTCAAAGCCCCTGACAGTCTTCTGCATGAAACTATCGATTTTATCAAGTTCCTCTGCGAGTTTATTCAATTCTTTTGTCATCATGGTATTTGCCGTTGGTAAGATGAATAAATGAGTCATCGTAATAATAGGGGTTTTCCGGCAAACAAGATTCACTCACGTCTCGCGGCTCACAAGAGGAAGGTTGAGCGCCGAAGAAAGCTTATTTTACGGTCATGCTTCAGGATCAATTGCTTCTTATACTTGTATTGTTGATGTCTGTATCGCTACTTTCTATCCTAAGTGAGAAGTTGCGAATACCTTATCCAATATTCCTAGTCGTCTGCGGGTTGATAATTGGTTTTATTCCAAATGTGATTGATATTATTCTAAAACCGGATCTGATATTCCTGATTTTTCTGCCTCCTCTACTTTTTTCAGCGGCATGGAATACCTCGTGGAAAGATTTTTGGAATTTTCGTAGGGCCATCGGTCTGCTTGCATTGGGACTTGTCATTTTTACTTCATGTGCAATAGCGGTGGTTTCACATCTACTCATTCCAGGCTTTACGCTTGCGCTTGGTTTTTTACTCGGTGGTATCATTTCACCTCCAGATGCAATAGCCGCTACATCTATCCTTCAGAAAATGAAAATGCCAAAACGTGTGCTGGCTATTCTTGAAGGAGAAAGCCTTGTCAATGATGCAGCGAGTTTGATTGTATTTCGTTTTGCCGTTGTGGCCGTGATCACAGGACAATTTACGTTATGGAATGCCGGTATTGAATTCGGTATTGTTGCAGCGGCAGGAATAGGTGTCGGTCTTGTGATTGCATTCATTATTTATGCTGTTCATCGTTTCCTGCCTACGACAGCGAGTATTGATACGGCGATCACATTGATCACACCATACCTGATGTATATTATTGCAGAGCATTTTCATTTTTCCGGAGTACTTGCTGTCGTGAGCGGAGGTTTATTTTTAAGTGCCCGATCCACTGAAATATTTACATACGAGACACGCATACAATCTCGTGGAGTTTGGGAGACACTGGTGTTTTTACTCAATGGCGCGATTTTTATTCTTATTGGTTTGCAATTACCTGGCATACTCAACAATCTGCCTCAGGGACATATACCCATGCTTATCGTTTATGGCATCATGATCAGCATCACTACAATTCTTGTCCGCATTATCTGGGTGTATCCAAGTACCTATCTACCCAGGCTGATCAGTAAGAAAATACGCGAAAAAGAACCCTACCCGCACTGGAAACCCGTATTCATAGTGG
>JBDUAU010000141.1:0-8948 GCA_040004485.1 Saprospiraceae bacterium | reverse complement strand
AAGAAAAACATACAATTGGTCCTCGAGCAATTTTATGACGCCGGCGTGAAAGTAAAAATGATAACCGGTGATTATACAGATACAGTTGTGGCTTTAGCTAATCAGATACATTTCAAGGGCAGTTCGGCAGTCATGACAGGAACTGAAGTCATGAAAATGAATCAACATGAGCTTCGTAAAAAAGTGGGAGTTGTAAATATTTTCTCCCGCATGTTTCCTGAAGCCAAATTAAAAGTCATTGAAGCATTGAAAGCAAATGGAGAGATCGTAGCCATGACAGGCGATGGAGTCAATGACGGACCTGCTTTGAAAGCGGCCCATATCGGGATCGCAATGGGGTTCAGAGGTAGTGAAATAGCCAAGCAGGCGGCATCACTCGTCCTGATGGATGATGATCTGATCCACATGGTTGAAGCCATTGCTCTGGGCAGGCGTATTTATGAAAATCTGAAAAAAGCCCTGCAATACATCATATCGATTCATATTCCGATCATCCTGATCATCACAATACCACTCTTTCTTTCCTGGCCATTCAAAGATTTCTTCTTACCCATTCATGTTATTTTTTTGGAATTGATCATGGGTCCGACATGCTCCATTGTATTTGCAAGAGAGCCGATCGAAGCAAATTCCATGCATAAGGCGCCTCGTAAGATGACCACTTCATTGTTTGGTCTTTCAGAACTTTCATTAAGTATTGTTCAGGGCTTGATGATCACGCTTGCCTGTCTTGGCCTTGGTTATTATTATATGAAGAATGGCCACAATGAAACAGATATACGAACGCTCATATACGCTACACTCATATTTTCAAATATATTTCTTACCCTCGTCAACAGGTCTTTTTACTTCTCTGTCCTCACAACACTTAAATATAAAAATTCGCTGCTGCCATTTATCATATTCATATCCCTTGGCGTATTCATTCTTTCCATTTATTTTCAGCCTGTCCGGAATTTATTTCAATTTGCCATGTTAAATTACAGGGACTTAGCGCTTTCGATGGCCATTGCATTTGGAGGTGTCATGTGGATTGAAATCTTTAAATGGATCAAACGCAGCCGAAAGCCTATTGAAAGCTAGTCGGTGGAATGCATATCAGGAATACCTATGACATGGATAGAATATATCTAATTCAATCTTATCTTATCTTTAGAACTTTAGCAGTTTCGTATGATCAGTTTCAACAGAAGAGCGAAATTCTATTTGCTTTCATTTGTCAAACACGATTTCAAAGCCAGCATTACTGTCTTCTTTGTAGCATTGCCCTTGTGTCTCGGTATCTCGCTGGCTTCAAATGCCCCGATTTATTCCGGCTTAATCGCAGGTATTATCGGAGGAACCATTGTTTCCCTGATCAGTAAGTCCCATTTAAGTGTCAGCGGACCCGCCGCAGGATTAACAGCCATTTGCGCAGCAGCCATTACGCAGCTTGGGGCCATCGAAATTTTCTTTTTATCACTGGCCATTGCAGGTCTTTTGCAAATGTTGCTGGGCATCCTGAAACTGGGAGGTTTTACACATTTTATTCCATCAGCAGTCATCAAAGGGATGTTGACCGCTATTGGGATAATTCTCATTTCAAAACAAATCCCATTGATCCTCGGATATGATCAACCTGACTTTTGGACCAATCATCTATTCAACATCTTTACTTTTCATCACACATTCAGCCATATCGGTGTGTTGTACCATCATACATCAGTCGGGGCTATTATCATCTCGATACTTACACTGACCATACTATATGCATGGAAAAGAACCCTGGCAAAAAAAATTACTTTTTTGCCCGCATCATTTATTACGGTATTGGCAGGTATTTTTTTGGCCATGGCGTTTAACAGCATATTTGACTCACGTCAGTTAGAACCGGCTCTATTTGTCAGGATCCCGGATCATATTTTTTCAGGTATTAAATTACCTCACTTCAGCGCATTGTTCAGTGATCCATTGATCTGGTGTAATGCTATCGTCATCTGCTTTGTCGCCTCACTTGAGACTTTGCTTAGTGTTACGGCTATTGACAAGCTGGATCCATACAACCGGATTTCGCCTCAAAACAGAGAATTGGTTGCCCAAGGCTCAGGTAAGCCATAGAACTGCATTGAGAATCTATATCCTTTCGGCTTTCAAATGCTCCCCATAAAGATTTTATTGCTCAGCCCTTAAAAAGTTGAACTGAAAATTGTTTGTGTACGAATCCTTATCCTGGAATATTAATAACCGGATGAATGATCATCAGCGGAAGAATGGCATGAAGGAGTGCATTTTTGGTTACACTTTTATGCGTAAGATTTTCTATGAAGCTCCGATGCCTTGTCACTAAAACAATCATTCCTGCCTTAACACCAACCGCATATTCAGATAATACTTCATCAATATGTTTTTGTCCGGGTGGAATCGAAAGAATGTTAAATCCAACTAACAGCTCCCTGTACGACATTAAATTTTCGTAGAGTTTATTTTTCAATTTCTTAAACTCCTTTTCATCCTCATTGATATGTATAAAATCAAAAAATACATTATTTTTTGCACCAAATGTCAGCAGGGTTTCAAGTGTTTTATCAATGATCAATTCTTCTGAAAACCCGATCACAATTTTTCCCGGAAATTTAATCTCTGCCTGCGGCGGCACTACGATGACAGGCTTCGTGCTATGCCTGCTTACTGTAGACGTCACTGTTCCAAAATATCGCCGTATAGCTGTATCTGTACCCTTTGTTCCCATGATCATTAAATCATGTTTTCTATTTTCCAATATATCCATCAGGGAAACATCGATTCCACCTATTTCAAGGTTAGTGGAGATACGGACCGGATTGTTGCTTTTTTCATCTTCTTTCCGGAGTTCTGCAGCAAGGTCTTCTACTTGCTGTTCACTTTGCTTCATTAAATGCTCATCGAGTGAGACAGAAGTCACGGGATCATAGATAGGATAATGTACATGGACAATATTGATTCCAAGCCCTAAATGACCCGCCATCATTTTAGCATAATGTAATCCATGGATACTCGCCGGAGAAAAATCGACAGGTACTAAAATATCATGTTCTTCATTTTCTTTTAGAAATTCCACAGCTTCCCGGATCATCTCTTCCAAGGCATTGTCCGTAGAGTTTTGTATTATTTTATGCCCAATCATTACCGCCGGTACGGAAGTAAGCCCCACCTCAATAAATCGATCGACGCTGTCGATTAAACTCACATGGTAGGATAGCTTATTCTTTAGCAATGCTTCTTCAAGCATATTTTTTAACAGGTTTCCTGAAAACCCTTTTACACTAAACACCTCTATGTTCATCTCACCGGTAATCTAAAATGGTAACTAATTTGATTTCATCCTGACCAGGTCTTCTTCCATCAGAATTTTTATTACATCTTGTGTTGTAAATATTCCCACCAATTCACCATTGTCAACGATAGGAATAGCATGAAATAAATTTTCAGAAAGTACGTCAAGAGCTACATTGACTCTCTCTGTAGATTCCATGGTGGCCATACCTGTGGTCATAATATCCTCCACGTAGAATTTTTCGAGACTTTCATGCTCCACCAAAGGAAGGTGTTCAGTAGATTGCACATTGCGGAGAAAATACAGATAATCTGCCTTGCTGATGATGCCTACAATGGTCTTATATTTTACAACCGGTATGTGATGAATCCGGTTATTGTCAAATATTTCTTTTACAGCTTTCATGCTGTCACGAGGAGAGACTGTAAGTAATTTTTTACTCATGTAATTTGAAACAGGTGCTGTAAAATCCATTGTATAGTTTTGAATAATTAAAGAATGATTTGAGTTTATTATTTAATGGGCATGTTGCCACCCTGGCGAATCTGTTTTAGGCCTTCCTGGATGAACTTTAGGCCAGCTTATTTTAATCCCCATCAGGGGCGTAAAGAAAACAGGCAAAGCCAGGAGCGAAATCGACCAATAGCCGGAAAATCCTGCAACAATGACAATGGCCATTAATAGGTAAAACCGAAGGATAAGTGATGAAATACTAAGATCCAGGAGCTTCATGATTTATAGCTTTATATTCTGGTAAAGGTATCCGGCAGGTATGTGCTTCAAAATGATGCACGTCATAATTCAAATTGATATTGGTCATTTTCGGGTTTAGGCCTGAATTTGAATATCTTAGCCCTATGCCCGTATATTCCGTATTTGAGAATGAGCATTCGCTCAGAATAATGAAATCAATAGTGGAGACTGCCATCGATGGTATCTTCCTTATTGACACGAATGGCATCGTCATGATGGTCAATCCGGCCGCCGTGCAGCTTTTTGGATATGAACGTGATGAATTGATAGGGCAAAATATCTCCATCCTGATGCCTTCACCTTATGCAGAACTTCACAATTCATATCTGCATAATTACACCTCGACAGGAATAAAAAAAATAATCGGCATCGGCAGGGAAATTGAAGGAAGACATAAAAACGGAAATCTCTTTCCCGCACGGCTTGCAGTCAGTGAGATCATTTTAAATGACCAACATTATTTTACCGGCATCATCCATGACCATACAGATGTCGAAAACGCTGAAAAAAAACTCATACTCCTAAATCAGGAGCTGGAAGAAATCGTGATGGAACGCACCATTGAACTTCAGACTGCTGTCAATCGGCTTCTTGACACAAATCAGCTTTTAAACAAATCTATCGATAGACACAAAGCCTCAGAATCTGCTCTCATGCGCTCGCAGGTAGAATTAAAGAAATCTCTCGAAAAAGAACAAGAACTTGGGTTATTAAAGTCCAGATTTATGTCCATAGCTTCTCATGAATTTAAGACCCCATTAAGCGGGATTCTATCTTCTGCTGCACTGATCACACGATATGACAAACCCGAGCAAGGCCCGGATCGCCACAGGCATGTTGAAAAAATAAAAGCGAGTGTCACGCACCTCAACAATATCCTCGCTGATTTCCTTTCGATCAACAGGCTGGAAGAAGGATATTTTGAACCTTTGATTAGTCGTTTTTCAATCGATACCTTACTTTCAGACCTCGAAGGTGAAATGGAAGGACTGCTTAAAAATGGCCAGAAATTACTCCTCAGGCAAAACAAACAAGGCATTGAATTGACCTCAGACAAAAATATGCTGCGCAATATTCTTTACAACCTGCTTTCCAACGCCATAAAATATTCTGAAGAAAATAAAACCATTTCTCTGTGGGTGCATCAGCATGACCAGATGATCGCAATGGAAATCAAAGATGAAGGCATGGGTATTCCTGAAGAGGACCAAAAGTATATTGGTTCGAGATTTTTTCGGGCCTCTAATGCCATGAATATCACGGGGACGGGCCTCGGGCTGAATATTGTTAACTCCTATCTGACTTTACTCAACGGCTCCATGTCGTTCACAAGTAGCTCAGGTAATGGAACTACTTTTACCATTATCATTCCTATCGCCTATGAAAAATAAGATTCTGATTATTGAAGACAATCAAAATGTAAGGGAAAACCTGAGCGAAATATTAACGCTCTCCGGATACGAGACTGTCACTGCCTCTAACGGAAAAGAAGGCGTCCAGGCTGCATTGGAGGAATTGCCGAATCTCATCCTGTGCGATGTGATGATGCCGGTATTGGATGGGTATGGCGTATTGCGTGTCCTTTCTAAATCCCCCGGATATGCGCATGTTCCGTTTATTTTCCTTACGGCTAAAACCGAATTAGCAGATGTACGACGCGGCATGACGCTTGGTGCAGATGATTATATCACAAAGCCATTTGATGATGTAGAATTGCTGGATACCATTGAGATGCGATTGAGCAAAGCCAGTTCGTCTTCACAACATGCTAACCAGGGAGGCGCAATCATCCATCTTCAAAATGATCAGCAGTTTTATGATTCCCTACCAATTCATTTCAAAGAATCTGAATCAAGACTGCTTCGCAAAAAAGATCTTGTATATGCAGAAGGACAGACATGCAGAAGTGTATTTCTGCTCAAGTCCGGAAAAGCCATGGCCTCAAAAATCGATGAGTATTCGAAAGAAGTCATCACCCATTTGTTCAAGCCACCGATGATCATTGGCATCACATCGGCATTCTTCGGCCTGCAATACAGAGAAACTGTAAAAGTGCTTGAGGATATTGAAGTTATCCCCGTCAAAAAAGATGATTTCATACACTTTGTATTAACTCATCCTTCGGCCTCCTATTACTTCCTTCATCAATTGTCTGCTGATCAACTCAAAGCAAATGAGAAATTATTGTTGCAGGCATTTGGATCTGTACGTATGAAATTAGCATCGACGCTCACTGACCTCCATTCTTTCTATGAGAAAAACGGGAAAGCGATATTATCCATCACAAGAGAAGATCTGGCCAATATGGCCGGAACGGCGAAAGAAACAATCATACGTTGCCTCACAGAGTTCAAAGAAGAAGGCCTGATCGAAATCCAGGGATCAGATATTATCATTGATTCAGTTAAAAAACTACATGATCTTCGGTACTGATTATATAGGAATATTCTTTCTATATAGCTTCCGGCAGATGTAAAGTCAGCAATGGAATATGGATATCATAAGCCACTTTTATAGCAAGGCTACTCGAAAATAACTCCCTGATGAAATTTCGTTGATGCACTCTCATCACCAGCATGTCCAGGTGTTTCTGTTTACAATATTCGATTATTCCTTTCTTTTCATCCAGGCTATAATGCGTATGAAAACTGATATGACTATCATGCCTAAATTCTTCCTGCCATTCACCGGGATCGGATTTCATTTTGTTGTGATCACCGGTATCTACATGAAAACAATCCAGATGGCCATTGATTTTTATTGCAAAGGCGAGAGCCAGTCTTACTAATTCCTTTTCCTCAGGAAGATATTCCAGCGTCAGGCCGATATCAATAATACCTTTGAAGAATGCTTTATCAGGCACCAACAGAACCGGACAAGATGATTCTTCCATCGTTTTCAGGGCCACACTGCCAAAGATAGCCTTCTTAAATCCCGAAGCTCCATTCGTCCCCATGATCAGTAGCTCAGCCTTCATATCGCTGGCTTCATCAACGATTCCGTTTACAACATAAGCAGATTCCCGAAGTGAATAATTGATGTCTATATCTGAAAGATTATTTTCCGTGGCAATTCTTTTGAGGGTATCAATCCTGTTTTTAAACGAATCGAATTCATCATTAGTCACGATTTCATTCACTCCCTTGTTGATATCCGGCAACTCAAGCCAAGGGGATACATCAGGCAGTGTATACACATGCAGAACTGTGATAGGAGCTTTAAGCTGTTTCGCAAGCCGGAGTGCAAATATGAATGCGTTTTCAGCGGCATTGGAAAAATCAGTAGGAAATAAGATTTTCATCGTTTTTGGTTTGATCAAATCAATTTTTTATTGTCATACGCATATCTGACCAGATCCATCGGCGTCAGAATTCCAACGAGCTTTCCGGATTTATTGACGACAGGCAACGCATGTACTACATTCTCTTTGAATAAATCAACCGCTACGGTCAACTGCTCGTCTTCTCTGACTTTGATGACCTGACTGGTCATTATCTCCTTCGCCAGGATGGTCGAAAATATCTTTCGATTAATCTCTTCCGCCAGTTTCGAATGAAATAGTGTAAAATGATGCTCCATCATATGAATATCCGAGAGGCTGATCATACCTACGATATGTTTTCCGTGTACGACTGGTATATGATGAATGCGATTGATCTGCAATTTATTTTTTACAGATTCAATGGTTTCATCCTTTACAGCTGTGACAAGCTCAGCTGTCATGATTTCCTTGATCAATGCACCCTTTTCCATGTTGATATTTATTTGTATTTATCTATTCCATTCACTATTCTGTTATCCTCTAAGCTGATGAAAAACATATGCCAAAATATCATGAGATGTAACAATACCAACTAACTCCCCCTCCTCAACTACCGGCAACGCGTGGATCACATTCGCCAGAAATATATCCGCTGCCATGCCGATAGTGTCCGACGGCTCGATACACAATGGTTGTGAAGTCATGATATCCGATGCTTTGACAGTAGAATACAGATCATTAATTTCGATTTGGCCACTCAGGGTATAAGCAAGCATGTGCCTGATCTTCAGATAATCTGACTTGGAGATCAGGCCTTTCAATTCCCCCCGGTCCACTACCGGAAGATGATGAAATTGATGATTGTCAAAAATAGTGTTGATCTCATCTATAGCCGTATCACTTCTGACACTTATCGCATCCTTTGTCATGATGCTCGCTACAGTGTTATCCTTATTCATGATTATATTTTTTATTACGTAGTTCTGAAACTTATATAAAGATGAGGCAAGTTTATTTTAAGTACCCATGAGGAAGATCATCCAACAGGATGATTTGCAACATTAGTGTAAATCCAGACCAACATGCTTTGTCATTCCATCTTCTATTCATAACTTAGATATGCAGATTTCATAAAATCGTTGAACTTCATTTCAAAAATTATGTATGAACATTAAACGTAAACCCATCGACTTATTTGTCATCTTCTTGCTTTGTTCATTACATATATCCTCCCTGTCCGGTCAAAACATTTTAATATTTGAAGATTTCGAATCCGGTGATTTTGCCGACAAAGGCTGGTACGATGGGTTTAAAGACCAACGCACCACAACTGAATTCAAAAATGGTGCGCATGCTTATCAGGGTCATTTCGCACAAGGGGCCACTACATCTGGCGCAGGACGACATCTTTTTAGCGAAACAGATAAGGTCTATATCAGCTATTGGGTGAAGTATAGTAGCAATTGGATTGGTTCCGGCGTCGCGTATCATCCACACGAATGGAGCATCCTGACAAATGAAGACTGGATATACCAGGGGCCTGCAGATACATACCTTACCACCTATATCGAGCAAAACGGTGGCAAACCACTTCTGGCTTTACAAGACAGTAAAAATGTGGATCCAAATTGTATTCTGCTC
>JBDUAU010000028.1:0-2674 GCA_040004485.1 Saprospiraceae bacterium | reverse complement strand
TATTGTACACGAATCGCATTCCAGTCCACACCATGCATTGCAGGATCATAAAAGAAATCCCGCATGAAGCGCCATGAATCCGTGAAGATTTGTTTCCATTCATCCATCGGCGTGATCGTCATCTCCATATCCTCAAGCGAAAGATGTTTTTCCGCTTTCTGATCTTTATCAAAATCGATGATGCTCCAGGTTTGATCCTGGGAGATAAGCATTTTTTTACCATCAGCACTCATCTCATAAGCACCAACTTTATCCATGATAGTTTTTTCTTCCCTGTCTTCAAAATCAAAATATTTAAGCTGCACATCTTCACCACCTGATCCGGTATTTGGTATTCGCTCATACGCCAGTTTACCACTTGCAGCAGAAAGGCTTCCGATATTGCCCGCAGCAGGTGGGAGTATGACAAGTCTCATTTCGAAATTGTCAAAATCAATTTTCGTTTCCTTTGGCTTATCCTTATCATCTTTTTTCTCATCATCTTTTGCTACATCAGTCTTCTTATCTTTTTTAGCCTTTGAAGCTTTATCATCTTTAGGTTCCTCTTTTTTCTCTTCCTTTTTTGCAACAGCTACAGTATCATTTTTTGTAGAAAGGGGACTTGCCTGTTCTTTTGTCAATGTGATGGCTGCGAGTTCAGTAGAATTTGGATATGACCATGAATTATCAAAATCACTGTATGTCGGATTGAAAGACCTGTTGGTCGTGAGGTATAAATATTTTCCCTCAGGATCGAATGTTGGATTGCGGTCTGAATAAAAACCACTCGTAGCCTGCTTCAATGCTTTTGTCTTTGCATTGTAAATAAAAATCGCAGCATTACCATTGTCCATAGTCCTGCTGTATGTGAGCCATTGACTATCTGAGGACCAATTGGCTTTCCATCCTTCGAGATTACCTTCAAAGAGCGCGGGATCATGATCGATTTTTTCAACTGTTTTGGTTTCTATATTGAACATATTGATCGTCATCGTCTGATCTACAAAAATCATTTTCTTACTGTCAGGTGACCAATAAATATTATACCTGTAGCCTGGGCCCATTGAGGTCAGCTTTTGCTCAGTATTTCCATTTATAAGATCACGTACAGTCAATTCATATTCACCGGATTTGTCACTCCAGTAAGCCACATATTTTCCATCAGGTGACCATGCCGGGTATCGTTCAGCTACACCTGACGAACGTGTAAGATTCTGAACATAACCTTCTTCTGATGGCAAAGAAAATATTTCACCTCTTGCTTCCACAAGGGCCCGCTTACCATCAGGAGATACCGTGACGTAGTTAAGATATTTCGAAACACTTTCCTTTCTCGGTTTCAGTGTAATAAGATCACTGATGACATTGATATTGACAATGGTGGATTTATTCGTTTTCAAATTCAGGAGATACATATCTCCATTGCCTTCATATACGATATCATCCGGACCGATGGAAGGCCAATGAATATCAAAGTCAGTATAAGATGTGACCTGTGTATTTGTTTTCGCCTTGATATCATAAACCCATATGTTGCTGCGTTGATCTTTTCCCCGATCTGACATGTAATAGATCTTATCGCCATGCCACATCGGCAATTCAACGCCTGCATCCGTATTTGAAATATTAGTGGATGCATATGTGTCAAGATCAAAGATCCAGAGATTGCCATTCATACCACCGCGATATCTTTTCCATGTGGCATTAACTACTGCACGTTCGTTGAAGGCTATTTGTTTTCCATCAGGAGAAAGAGATCCATATTCACCGTATGCCAATGGAAGTTTTTCAGATAAACCTCCGTTGGCATCTACTTTATAAAACTGCGAAAAACGTTGCTTACCGCTTTCACGTGATGATGTGTACAAAAGTTTATCGCCGGTTGGATACCAATCATTTATTCTATCCGCCATGCCATGATATGTAATACGATTGGGGACACCTCCTAATGCAGGCATCACATAGATATCCACATTGCCATCATAGTTGCCTGAAAATGCAATTTTAGTACCGTCAGGTGAAAAACGTGGGAAGCCCTCTGAGCCAGAAGGGGAACTAAGTTTGGATGCAGTACCACCTTCTTTATCGACTATCCATAAATCGCCACCGTAGACGAATACGATTTGTGTAGCGGAGACATCAGGTGTCCTGAATAATCTTGCACTTATCTGTGCATGTGAGATATGAGTAAAGGAGAATAGAATACAGAGAAGGAGCAAATATTTTTTCATCGATTTAGATTTTTGAATTGTCAAAATAGGAAAATTCATCAAGAGCACAGGGAAGGTAGACTAACCCTGAACCATACCACATGCACGTTGAAAAATCTTCGACTAAGGAAGGATCTGTTTGCCCCTAAATCCCCTGAAAAAGGAGACTTTGTAAATGTAGACATCAATGAGTTATAAACTCTTTATATTTTTCACCTATGAAATTTATTGATCTAAGTCATACCGTCTTTGATGGGTTGATTACTTACAAAGGTTTACCTGCACCTGTCATCTGTGATTACCTGAGCAGGGAAGCATCAAAAACATTTTATGAAGAGGGTACTTCCTTTCAGATCGGACGTATTGATATGGTAGCCAATACAGGCACTTACATTGATTGCCCCTTTCACCGGTATCATGATGGTCATGATCTGTCTGAAATCAATCTTTATCAGCTGGCCAATTTACCTGCCCTTCTCATCGAT
>JBDUAU010000534.1:0-8959 GCA_040004485.1 Saprospiraceae bacterium | reverse complement strand
ATTCATCCTGGCCTCAGGGTGTCACAGCGAAAAACCACAATCTGTTTTAGAAAAACATGAAGCCAGATACCCAGATATCCGAAAGAAGTACATTTATCAAAGTGTTATCAGACTGGCCAATGTGAAAGGTGATCCTGATTTCAATAAACTGATCAAAGATGTCAGGAAGATCACAATCTATTTACCGCCTTCAGAAGATTCCACATATCAGATTAAAGACGTCAGCAGTAGTATCGCAGCTGATGGCTTTGAACAATTAATGGAGGTCAGAACAGAAGGCTCAGGCCGCATCAGCCTATGGGTTAAGGAATCAAAGTCCTCATCCCAATACATGGGATTTTTGGATACAGACGCTACAGACATTATTTTTGAAATTGACGGACAGCTTGACCTTGCGTATATATCCGCTTTAAAACTTGCTGATCAGTCAACATTAATGGATCTAATAAACTGACAATCTGATGAGTGATATTATCCTTCAAGCAAATCAATTGTCAAAACGATATTCAAAACGTATTCTCGCGGTCGATGCGTTGGATCTGACGATTTCGCGAAATCAGATTTTCGGAATATTAGGACCGAATGGAAGTGGAAAAACCACTACGCTTGGCATGGTATTAGGTGTTGTCTCGATTACAAATGGTTCATACAGCTGGTTTGAAAAGGGAGATGATTATTCACTCCGGAAAAGAATCGGTGCCATACTTGAGCAGCCTAATTTTTATCCGTTTCTCAGCGCAAGTCAAAATCTCGTCGTGCATAGCCGCATTAAGGATATCCGGAAACCGGATACAGAAGGGCTACTCAAACTGGTTAATTTATACGAGCGCCGCAACGATCCATTTAAGACGTATTCACTGGGAATGAAGCAACGCCTCGCTATTGCTTCTGCACTTCTGGCCAATCCTGAGGTATTAATTTTTGATGAACCTACGAATGGATTGGATCCGCAGGGCATCGCTGAAATTCGAAAATTGATCCTGGATATCCGCGATATGAATAAAACCATTATTCTGGCAAGTCACTTACTGGATGAAGTTCAAAAAGTTTGTTCGCATTTTGCTGTATTACAACTTGGAAAAAAGATCTATTCAGGAAGCGTTGCGGATGCACTCCAGCAAACGAATACAGTCCTTATATCTGCTGATGCTCATCAGCCACTTTGGGAAGCCATTCAGAACTGTCCCGGCATAACATCAAGTGAAAATGGGCCGGATGTGATCAAAGTCAATATTGCAAATGGCTGGTCAGCGGCATCGCTCAATAAATATTTAGTGGATAAAAATATTAGTGTCAATTATATCCAGCAAAAAAAATCAAGCCTTGAAGAAAAGTTTCTTGAACTGCTCAGGCAAAATGAAAATAGTCAAAACCAGTCCGTCAACATAAAAAGATGAACATCAGTAAAACCATTGAACTGGAGTATTATAAATTCAGACACTACAAGCCATTTCTTGTCATCCTTGGCTTATTTGTATTCTGTTTCCTGCTCTCAGGCCTTTCGATTAAAAGCCTCCTGGATTGGTTTCTGGAAAAGCAAAAGGATGATGATATTCTGAAACATTTTTTAAAATCGGGTCTACCCATATTTGATTTTGTAGATATCTGGCAAAATCTTGCCTGGCTGGCCACGATCTTCAAATGGATACCCGCATTCACGATCATTATTTCGGTGACCCTGGAATACTCTCAAAAAACAATCAAACAAAATATTATTGATGGACTTTCTAAAAAGGAATTCCTGTTTTCAAAATTAGCACTGGTCGTTGTGATTAGTATCGGGTCTGCCGTACTGTTATTTCTTCTTGGATTGTTTTTGGGCTTGCTTTATTCGCCGGTAAAAGACATCTCATCCATTTCCCAGAATATTGAATTTGTTGCAGCCTATGGCTTAGAGGTTTTTGTCTTTCTCTGTATGGCGATGTTTGCGGCATTCTTATTTCAACGCAGTGGAGTGACTATCATTTTATTCTTGTTGTATACAGCATGTATTGAACCGATCCTTACAGCAATACTTCAGTACAGGTACAACTGGGAAGTATGGTTTTTCCCGGTGGAGGCCATTAACAGGATTGTCAGAGTACCATTCCAGCGATATGTGTTAAACTATGTGCATGATCAGGTTTTAATACAGGATGTGCTCGTATCCGCGGCATGGGGATTGATTTTTATCATGGCATCCTACTGGTTATTAAAGAAGAGGGATTTATAAATTTGGCTTCAACTGCTTTCGCACGTTGTGCGTGAAAGCTGCATCAGCCAACTTATAAATTCGATATGAACGAATGGTTTCAACTTTCAACTAAAACAAAAAGCCCCGATGGATTGAACATCAGGGCTTTTTGTTTTGACAGTGTTACTGCCGATTTACGTTGTTAGATTTTCGTAAAAGGAAGTGCTGTCACTGAATTTTTGTGTCTGAGTTCAAGCAGGTATTCGCCAGTTGGAAGATCAGCTACATTGATTTTTTGTGTCTTGGTTCCGTTTGTTAAATCAAGAGGGCCAAGATTTTGGATTAAACGACCATAAGTATCATAGATCTTCATTCCTATCTGATCTTCAGTCTGGAAATCAACTGAAAGTGTCATTTGATCAGTAGCAGGATTTGGATACAAAGCAGTTTTACCTTGTGGCACTAAAGGCACTGAAGTTAATTCAGCTAATTGAACTGCCTCACTGTTCAGTACTTCTCCGGTCTCATCATCCATGATTACAACAATAGCCTTCATCAGTTCAGGATTTGATCCTGCAGGCACAACATAACTGTAATCAAAAGAAAAGTCTTCATTAGCTGCAAGTACAGGTGAGATGCTGTTTTCAGTTCCGAAAAATCCACCAATGATGGCACGGGCTACGAAATTGTAGATCATTTGGCTTGCAGGTACTGGATTTGGCAGATTTTCAAAACCACCCATTACACCATTTGCATTCGCAGCATAATAGTTAACCTGATCATAGTTCTGAAGTTGAGTAGCGGAATGCCCGCCTACGACGTGATCTTCAGTGATGATACAAGAAAATCTAAGCGTATTAGATTGAGTGGCTACAGAAGAATGAGCTGTTCCATGAATTGTAGCAGTTCTTGTAGCTTCATCATATGTGGTTTCAACATTCACCTGAACAGGAACCATTCTATTTTGAAGATGTCCGATAGAAGGAATAAAACCAGTACCTGTACTTGGGTCATTTGGATCGACACCAAGTTCTTTTCTGTCTATGTGTCCTGATGGATATCCTGAAATGGAATTTGAAAACGGAGTATCATAATCAGGAACTAACATTGGATCATAGTTATGAATAGCTACAGGAATCGCAACATCAGAATAATCTGCACCGACAATTTCCATAGTAACAAATCCTCTTGGACACCAGCCACACCATGTTCCTGTTCCTTCTTCAACAAGGACTTTCTTTGGTAACACTTCGTTCAATCCGTATAAATTACGTTGACCCACATTGTCATAAGGATTTGGATCATCCATCCCATTCGGACTATCAATATTGACAGTAATTGGAAATTCGCCGACATCATTAAGTGAATATTGGACCGTATGCGTTAACTCCTTCGTTCCACGGGTAGCAATATTCAATCCGGTGATAGAATCCGTATAGATCTCACTTCCTACAGTCCATGTGTAGTTGACAGAAGTCAAAGGAGTGGCTCCATTATTTTCTATCGTCGCCTTGAAAGTGACCTGTGTTCCAATCGGATTGTATTTTTCAAACGTCAGACCTTTGAAGCCAACATCTACAGTTGGGAGAACCCGCACAGAGATGTTATCCATGTAGAGAAGATACTTATCATTAGAATGATTTCTGAAAGCAAAATAAATTGTTTGCCCGATGTAAGCGTCCAACTTCAATGCCCGTTTCTGTGTCGTGGTTACTTCTGCAGGTATATTCAGTGCAAGGGTTGTGAAACTTGCGATCTGATTATCTGTAGTCGAAATTCGTACTTCGTAACCATCTCTGTAATTAGCATCAGGAGAATAAGCTTCCCAAAAAAGGAAAGTATTCGCCTCGGTAACCGGAATAGCGGGTGAAATAAGCCAATCATCAGCGATACCAACCGGATTTAACCAGGAGGTACTTACGACCAACTTATTTTTGGCATTTCCCACAACAGTCCATGTCGGACCGCAAAATGTAGGGGCACTAGGATTGACAGGTACTCCGTCTACATCGACAGCAGTCATAGGGTCAAGTGTACCTGATTCAAAATCCTGCGAAAACAGGACCTGAGCATGGGTCTGATAAAATAGCCCGCTCAGCAATAAAAGGGTAAGTATTCTTTTCATGAAGTGAGATTTTTAAGAAAGCGTGTAAAAAGTAGGCGCGAAATTAATCAAATACGCTTTCTAAATATCCCGTTCGGGATAATAAAATGCCAATTAGTAGAGGAAATGTCGCCAATCCTCTACTAATCATTTGGTATAAGCGCCCAATACCAGATCTTTATAGGGGTGATCAAAAGTTAAAATTTTGATAATCCCTTGTCCTATAAACAAATAACTGATATCTTGCACTCTATATGGTAAGACTATTACTCTTCTTGACCCTTATCCTTAGTATTCCGCTGGTTAGCCGGGGGCAGGTGTCAGTTTCTGTTGACCCGCCTACCTTTGTGCTTACAGGTAATCCAACACAAACTGATGTGTCTTATCATGTACTGGTTACAAATACTTCTGCAGATACAGCCAAAATTTTCTGGTCAAAGAGAATGAACAATAATCCGGTTTCCTGGACTTCATGGATATGTGATAAAAATCTTTGTTATTTAGCAAAAGTTAATTCATGTCCAATACCCAAGCCAAACGTATTAGGACCAGGTGAATCTTTTGATTTACAGATCCACTTGGATCCTGCTCAGTTGGAAGGATCAGCAGATTATCAGGCAACTCTTCTTGATGATCAGGGAAATTCACTTTTTGTCATTACAGGAGAATTTCTGATTAGTAATTCTACTGCTGTCAAGGAAACTAACGAAGCTAAACTCAGTATTTTCCCTAATCCTGCTACTGATTTTTTCAGAGTCAGTGATATACCAGGTTTAAATAATATTGAACTTTTCAATATCGTAGGTAACAAAGTAAGATCATTTGAAGCGGTGCCCCAAAAGCAATATTATGTGGGCGATCTCACAGATGGCATCTATCTCGTCAGATTAGAATCTGCTGGTGGAAAAGTGATCAAGACGATCCGCCTCAGCAAGCGCTAAGATTTCTCATTCTCATTTCTTTTTTTTTGGATGGTTTCTTTTTTGAAACCTATCTAGACGGTACACATTCCAACAAAGCCATTCGTACCTTTGATCCTCCATACCAAAGCACTTTGCCATCATGTCTTATCCCGTATCCATATATCGAATGGCCCATTTCAATGCTGCTCACCAGCTTGCTGTCCCTTCATGGTCAGTTGAGCGAAACAATGAGATATTTGGAAAATGTGCCAACCCAAATTTTCACGGACATAACTATGAAGTGGAAGTCAGAGTCACAGGACATGTAGATCCTGAAACAGGAATCCTAATAAACCTTAAGGATCTCAAAGTCATCATTGAGAAGGAAGTTGAAGATCGATTTGATCATAAAAATCTAAATCTTGATTGCCCTGAATTCATTGATAGGATTCCAACTGTTGAAAACATATGCATCGTCATCCATGAAATACTTCGGCCCCATATCCCGCAGGATCTTGATCTTGGAATCAGGTTATATGAAACACCCAGGAATTTCGCTGAATATCCCGGCAAATAAAAAAAGAGACAGGTTTCAATCTGTCTCTTTTTTATTCATTAGATGCTCTCCTGAAATAGGGCAGGAATCAATCAGATAATTATCCTGATCGCGAAAGCCATCAGGTGTGTATTTAATTACGCATCTTGCCCAGAAGGCGGAGGATTTCAAAATACAACCAGATTAAAGTGATCATCAGCCCCATAGCCGAAAACCATTCCATGTATTTAGGGGCTCCAAACTGTTCTCCTTTTACAATCATGTCAAAGTCGAGAAGAAGATTCAAAGATGCAATCCCTATGACACCAAGAGAAAAGATGATTCCGATAGTTCCTCCTTCATGGATAAAAGGAATGTGGATACCAAAAAAGCCCAACACAAAACTGAGCAGATAGAGAAGAGCAATAGAACCTGTAGCCATAATAACTCCGGTCCTGAATTGATTTGTTACAGGGATTATTCCTGTTTTATGAATGACTAACATGATAAACAGGACGAGAAGGGTCAGTGAGATAGCCTGTAACACGATACCACCTCCAAAGCCAGCATAAATTCCTGAAATGCCGCCGACGAATAATCCTTCCATTGCTGCATAAGCCGGCGCGATAAATGGGGAATACTCTTTTTTAAATACATTGACAATCACCAGGATCAGACCGGCAATTGCACCACCTATCATCAGGATTGAACTCTGCGTCTGAAAGTTGAAAATGGCTGTTACCATCATCACTCCAAAAAGAATGAATGTTTTGTTGATGGTACCCTGAGTGGTCATCACACCCTGATCATCCGAAACATATGAAGTGGATGAAGTTTGAGAAAAGCCGTTTTTTAACATAGGGTTGCCACCACCGGATAATTTACTAAGCATTGTCGTTTAGGTTTAGTCAGGATTAAAATGGTACAGTAGTATTCAAAAGTTCCCGAAAGATAAAAACAGCTATTTAGCCGGGGCAAGATTTTTGTACTGATCTATAGCTTCCTGGATTTTTTCTATTCTGTTAGCCGGGCTAGGATGTGTGCTCAGGAATTCTGGCTGACTTTGGCCGCTACCTGACTGTTCAAGAATCTTCATGACACCAATCATTTCTTCCGGTTTGTAACCTGTTTCGGTCATAAAGCGAACACCCAGGTTATCCGCTCTTAGCTCTTGATTTCTTCCGTAGGACATGCTTACGAGATTAGCGATCATCTGAGCTGCCTGGGCAGTATTGTAGTCTCCTGATGCGATCACTGCAGCTCCAGTAAGGCCTTGGGTGAGTTCCATCTGGGCAATACGTTCAGCCCCATGCCTGGCAACCACATGTCCTATTTCATGACCAAGAACACCAGCGAGCTGATCCTGATTTTCAAGTTTATTGAATAAGGCCGCTGTGATAAAGACCTGTCCACCCGGCAAAGCAAAAGCATTAATGACTTCAGGATCTGCAAGTAAATGAAAATCATATTGATAAGGTGTGCCCTTTGCGCTACTATTAGCCACCAGGCGCTGACCTACTTCTTTTACTAATTTTTGACCTTCAGGGTCAGGGTGAAGACCACCATATTGTTCAATCATGGCAGGTGTACTTTCAAGTCCAATAGCTATTTCCTGATCAGGGGTGATGGTGATATGTTGTGTATCACCTGTCACATCATTTACCTGTGAGGTTGAATAATATTTACAGACAGCAAATCCAGCCATCAAGAGGCCTATGATCAAGCCGGCACCAATGTTATGCTTCCTTGAGCCACCTGCCCAGGCGCTTCGTCCGCTATTGTAATTAGGATCTCCGTATGCCATACTCCAAATGTTTAAAATTGAATGAATTAAAGTACTGAATCAAAAGAACAAATATTTTAAGGAAATGTGCGATGCGGAGGAAATTAAAATTCAGAAGTGAAATGAAAACGAATATCAGGAAATGTTTCCTGCGCCATTTTTAAGCCCCAGGCTGATTCGGCCAGATAGACCGGCTTACGATCTTTATCCCATGCAATGTCTTTGGTCTTTCGTCTAATAAAAGATTGAAGAGTAGTGCCATCATCTGCATCGATCCAGCATGCTTTGTGTATACTCAGTGGTTCATAATCACACTTTGCCCCGTATTCATGTTCCAGCCGGTATTGAATAACATCAAATTGAAGGGCACCTACTGTTCCGATGATCTTGTCATTATTCAATTCTTTGACAAACATTTGGGCGACACCTTCATCCATCAGCTGATCCAGTCCTTTATTCAGTTGTTTTGTTTTCATCGGATCTTTATTGATGACCCTTCTGAACATCTCAGGAGAAAACCGGGGAATCCCTTTGAAGTGAAGTTTCTCACCCTCCGTCATTGAATCCCCGATATTGAAGTTGCCTGAATCGTAAAGGCCCACTATATCACCTGGCCAGGCATCATCAATGACTTCTTTTCGTGAAGCCATGAAGGAAGTAGGGTTTGAAAATTTCATCATTCGCTCCTGTCGAACGTGATAATAATTTGTATTTCGTACGAACCGGCCTGAACATACACGAAGAAAAGCAATGCGATCTCTGTGACGTGGATCTATGTTGGCATGAATTTTAAATACAAATCCACTAAATGTATTTTCTGTTGGTAATACCTTTCGTTCTTCAGTTTCACGTGGAAGAGGTTCCGGAGCAATGTCAATGAAACAATCGAGCAATTCTTTCACGCCAAAATTATTTATAGCGCTTCCGAAAAAAACAGGGCATACATCTCCGTTCAGATATTTTTCTCTATCGAAAGAAGGATAGACCGCAGTCACGGTTTCTAATTCTGCCCGTAGCTCATCAGCCGGACGTTTGCCGACATGTTGATCAAGTGTAGGATCATGTACGTCTTTAATCTCAATGATATCTTCTTCTTCCTGTTTGCTGTGTGGACGGAAAAGGACAAGCTTATGTTCATAGATATTGTATACTCCTTTGAACCCCTGACCCATGCCTATCGGCCAGCTTAAAGGTGTAACATGAATAGCAAGTTTTTTTTCTATTTCATCCAGAAGATCTACTGCATCCCTTCCTTCACGATCAAGTTTATTGATGAAGACAATGATCGGTGTTCGCCGCATGCGACAAACTTCAACAAGTTTTTTTGTTTGTTCCTCAACACCTTTTGCCACGTCAATCACGACGATGACACTATCGACAGCGGTGAGTGTACGAAAAGTATCTTCTGCAAAATCTTTGTGACCTGGTGTATCAAGAATATTGACCTGATGATCTCTGTAGG
>JBDUAU010000157.1:0-2692 GCA_040004485.1 Saprospiraceae bacterium | reverse complement strand
CCGTTCTGATAACTTTCCGTTTGCTTTGAAGTTCCCTGATCGGTAGTAAAGCATTCTCGGCTCCGTCAAGGTCTTCGATCAATATCAGCTTATGTCTCAGGTCATGTCTTCCAAAGTAATAGATCGCTGCTGCCGTTAAGCTCGTGCTTTCCATCTTGTCTTCTTCCGGTATGAGCGCACTGACTTTCTCCTGTAAATGTGTTTTACCAATGCCGCTGCTTCCCAGGCTGATTACATGCAAGGGATATTCTCTCTTCCGGCTCGTGAAGATCAGATACATCAATAGCCGGTTGTTTTCTTCCCCGATCACGCCCGCTTTACCAATATCCTCTCCTGTGCGCTCGATCAGGTTTGGTGCTTGTAAAAATGCCCGTGCGGCTCGCACTTCTTCTTCCGTTAATATCTTTCGCCTGTCATGTTGCGCCGCTCCCTGTTTTTCAATTTCAGTAAGCCGGTATTGTTCAAGCAGATCGGTTAAGTCTGTCAATGCTGCCGTGATCACGCTCGTACCGATCTCTAATTTCTCTGCTACCTTTCTTACCAGCTTCTCCACCTGGGTGTCATTATACAGATCGAGATTATGCCTGATGCTTAAATGTTCTACTTGTATCTTCAAGGTGGTGCGCATTCTATCCAGTCCTTCCAGCCTTATACCGCCCAGCACTGTAATCTCGATGCCGCCGTACTTATAGCCGATATGCTCGGCGTTCGTTACATCTAAAGTCCGTTTGGGCGGCGTCTGTTCCATCTCAAAAAAATTTACTTCTTGTGTACGATCAGACCCAAATCTATAACATCATCCCCCTTTCGGCAACTACTATCATCTTTTTTTAGGTATCATCGTACCATATATTTGCCTCACACTGTATTTTCTTACACTTAACAGTCTGTTTATGAGCAAAATCGGGGATCGCATCGCACACCTTCGCAAGATCAAAGGCATTTCACAGACTGACCTGGCCACCAGCATCAAAGCTTCCCGCGAGGCCATCGGAAAGTATGAGCGCAACGAAGCAATGCCATCCGTAGAGACCGCCAAAAAAATCGCAGACGTTTTTGAAGTTACCCTCGACTACCTGGTCGATGACAGCGCCGTGGCTTCCTTTGACAAGCAAACCGTCAAGCGCTTAAAAGATATTGACCATCTTAGCGAGGATGATAAAAAAACTCTCTTCTCTCTCATGGACGCTTTTCTCCGCGATGCTAAAGCAAGAAAAGCTTACGCGTAAAATCTTCATTATCCTTAAACAAAAAACCCGGAACATTTCCGGGTTTTGTTGCCGTATGGCTAATGATCGCTAATCAAATTCAGATCTTATCTGACCCCGATTACCATCACTTCTGTAAACTACTATTTTTCTCGACCCAATTTCTTTAACAACGGAATCTCCCTCCTGCAAATAAGGGATGATCTTCAATTCCTCAGCATTTATTAAATGCCACTCATTTCCAATTTTAAGATACGGACTACCTCGATGCCCTGGCCGATATTCAATTTTAGAGATTTTACCGCTGTATCTGGAATTCAAATATAGTCCGTCTGCCTTGATCCAAGGATAGACGATAAATATCGATGTTACTAAAATTAGCCAGCTCGCACCAATCCAGATTGCTACCTTGACGAGCTTTTTGTTGTTATAAAATCTCCTTATAAAAAACATAATTAGCTTGATTTATCGCCAGAACGGCCACCAACCTGAATGAGTTTCACCTTCACTATAAGATACTCCCACGGTATCGCCGACGCCAACACTCATACCGAATAATATCGGATCGGCAAATGACGAATTCCAATCTGCATAGCCGGCATTTACATTAACGCCAAAACCAAAACCAGCGGACCCCGATCTACTCGGACCAAGCAATGTTTCCCTGCTAAGTGATTCAACTGGACCCGAGTAATTTAAATATCCAATATTTCCTCCATATCCAATTTCACCTCCGTAAACCATTGGCTGAATACTGGTCCGGTGAAAACCCCAGTCGTTTCCTCTGGTTATTAAATTTAGAGTATATGTTTCAGATACCCCGACTCCCACAGCTGCACCCACCGTCACATCAATTGTGTATACATCAGGAATGATCAGACGCATCAGCCATGAATTCCAAATGTCCTGTAAAACATTTGATTGACCTTTAACAGATGGCTGACTACTGGGATTTACCGAGCCACTTTGACTTCCGTTAGCTGTAGCAGAAAATTGGTAGCTGGTTTTTTCTCCAGAATCTAAAATTATCCATTCGGATTTTTTTGATTGAACAGTAAATGTTCCACCCCAAAGATCTCCTGAAGTTGTCGTGCCATATTCTTTCCAATAACCCTTTTGACCTTCCCCATTAGTCACAATGTCAGCATAGGTTATTCCGGCGTCCAGTACTATACCAAAATTTCCCGCCATATCATCCCATGATCCATCTTCCAATCCAGTAAACCCTGGTATCCATGAACCGGAAGGTGTCCACATTCTTTGTCCTGTGGTAGGATTTATGTGCTTGCTTACATTCTGGTACCATTCAAACTCCAATTGTTCACTCGCATCCCGTTTAGGGTTCGCGCCATTGCGATCATTCCAGTATACCGAATTATTAAAAGAGTAATTATACGTCGTCAATGATCCAAACTGATCCGCCATCGGGTCTACCTGGTTCATCCGTCCTAAGATGGGATCGTAATTCCGGTAGTTAAGGTCAT
>JBDUAU010000598.1:0-2692 GCA_040004485.1 Saprospiraceae bacterium | reverse complement strand
AAAATAACTTCTGAGAATACGATTTCAACAAATACCTGGACATGGACACCACCAGCACAGGATTTCAAAGGATACATGGCTGAATTGTCATCGTTGACAAATGGTACTGAACAAATCATCGGCACAATAGCTATAGATGTTTCTTCCGACTGGAAATATTTTCCACGATATGGATTCCTCTCCAAATTTTCTGAGATGTCGTCTGCTGCTATGGATGTCAATATCAAACAACTGTCAAGATATCATATCAATGGATTGCAGTTCTATGACCCGGCTGAAAAATATCACAAGCCGCTCGCAGGAACAGTGAATAATCCTTCTTATACTTGGCAGGATTTCGCCGAGAGATTGACCTATAAACCCACTGTGGAAGGATACATCGCGAAAGCCCATCAGGCAGGAATGAAAGCGATGCTCTATAACCTCATCAACGGAGCATTGGAAGATGCTGAAGCAGATGGTGTCAATAGAAAGTGGTATCTGTTCGAGGACAGATTTCACACGCAAAGAGTTTTCTATGATCCGGGTAGCGCATTTAAAAGTCCAATCTACCTGATGAATCCAACGCATACGGCATGGCTTGAATATATGGCTGCAAGATATTCAGATCTATACGCTGTATATAATTTTGATGGCATTCATTTTAATCAAATTCGCAACCTGGGCCAGGTCAGTGATTTCATTGGTTTCGGAATAGACCTGGACAATGGATATGCCATTTCACTAAATACCCTTCATTGGGCACATCCTTCAAAGCGATTTGTATTTAGTGTGTCAAATTATTGGCAATTTACTTTATTCTATTCTGATTTTAATTATGCTGAATTATGGAGTCCTGACGATGATTTTTCTGATCTGTATAAATATCTTAAACCATATTATGGTAATCCACCGGGGACTAAAAAAACTGTTCTTGCTGCCTATGTCAACTCTGGTCTTGCAGATCATGTCGGCTTTTTCAATACACCTTCCATATTATTTGCAGATGCAGTGATTTTCGCCCTGGGAGGAAGTCATATTGAACTTGGCGAACATATGCTTTGCAATGAATATTTCCCGAATGACAATCTACAGATGAAGCCGGATCTTCAAAGCAAGCTGCTGACCTATTATGATTTTCTCACAGCATATGAAAACGTACTTCGGGATGGTGGCGAAATCTATGAGGCAGAACTCACGTCAGTAGATCATAAAGTGAATATCCATCCGTGGCCTCCACAGATCGGAGGTGTTACATGCGTAGGAAGAGAAATGGATAAGAGGCAGGTCTTCCACTTTCTCAATTTTACAGATGCCACTATACTGCAATGGCGGGACGACACAGGTATTCAGACAAAACCGGATGCCATTGAAGATTTTGAGTTAACTTTTACAAGCTTAGACCATGTGAAGAAAGTATGGTTTGCTTCTCCGGATTATAAGGGAGGTGCATCCGAAGAGATTGACTTCCATCAGGATGGAATAAAGTTGTCCTTTAAAGTCCCGTTCCTTGAATATTGGAGCATGATTGTCGTTGAATATTGAGAAATACGATTTACGTTTGTGGATCCTTGATTATTGCATTCCGGAGCACGGATGCCTCAGCTGAGGCATTGATAGTTGAAAAATAAATATTTAAATTTGACTGTCATTGAAATATAAACACTTTGTATTCAAAAAATTCCTTTTTCGTAGCCATGATTTTAATTTTGGTGATGATACTGATCATCCTGGTGAGTATGGCGGCTCCGTCTGAAATGACGGGAGGCTATATGATGCCTCCGCTTCTTTTGATGATCATAGTATGTTCCATTATAGGCAGCTATTTTGCTGTCAAGTCATTAAAGGAAAAAAGGACGTATCGGAAAATCATAGGCATAATTGTCAATCTGGGATTTTTCTTACTGCTAACTGGCCTGATTGTGGCAAATATGATTGACATTTATCACTTATTTCATCATTGAGATTATCACTTTCCATCTTTCGTGTGAATTTTACAATTTATACAACTTATTATCCGCTCATTTATATGACTTCTATTCTTCACGCCACACCAAATGACGCCCGCTTACTTTCGGTCATAGGCAGACAATCACTGATCGAATCACATGGCCACAGCGCTTCTGAAAAGGATATCAATTATTATCTGGATCATAATATGTCAGAAGAGGCGTATCATGAAGAACTTATTCAGCCTGAAAATATTTATCACATCATCTATGCAGATGGACGGCCTGCAGGATATTCGAAAATTATATTCGATGCTCCGTATCCCGGAGTTCAGGCACAAAATATAACCAAGCTCAGTAGAATATATATTTTAAAGGAATTCTATGGACAGGAAATTGGAAAAGATTTGTTCAGCTATATCCTTGACCTGTCAAAACAACATCACCAGGCCGGCATGTGGCTCAATGTCTGGACTGAAAATCACAGGGCTATAAATTTCTATCTCAAACAAGGATTTGAAATTATAGGAAGCCATGATTTCGAAGTATCCCCAACACATTTTAATCCAAATCATGTGATGTATCTTAAATACAAATAACGAGACCTATTAAAAAAAACGCTGTGCTTCCCAAAATCCTAACTACTTATAAAATCTCCCCCATTTACATGCATCGCCTGACCTGTCACATAACTTGAATCTTCACCAGCAAGATATACATACGCCGGAGCTACCTCACTTGGCTGACCCTCTCGTTTTATAGGT
>JBDUAU010000437.1:0-2695 GCA_040004485.1 Saprospiraceae bacterium | reverse complement strand
CTGATTTTCAATCCAGGCAGCTTCTTTTTTCAACGCAGATGACGCAGAATTTTTATTAAACTATTATTTCGCAAATTGATATCAAACCGAAAATAATTTGCGAATATTCTTTTGGAATTATATCTGCGTAATTAGCGATCCATGTGCCATCATGCTTTTAATTTCCTTCCAGATCGCAGACACACTCCCCCTTTTTCAAGAGGCAGGGGGGAAAAACAAATCTGATTTTCAATCCAGGCAGCTTCTTTTTTCAACGCAGATGACGCAGAATTTTTAAAATAAAGGATAATTTCAAAGTGGCTGAAGAGAAGAAGACCATCCCTGCTATTGGTTTTGCGATGATGTCCATAGCCCAGGGTGTCATCTTTGTAACCTATGCTATAGCACCATCAAATGCAAAAGGTCTTGAAGAAATATACAGGATATTCATGAGCAGTATGTTTTTGTTGATCCCGTCGATGATCCTCATTGCATTTCTTCTACCCTTTATAACCGGTTGCAGAGCTGCAGCACGAGGTTGAGTCTAACGGGTCGAAGCATTCCGCCTCTTCTACCTCTTCCGCCTCTTCTTCCTCTTCCGCCTCTTCTACCTCTTCCGCCTCTTCTACCTCTTCTACCTCTTCTACCTCTTCTACCCCTTCTACCTCTTCTACCCCTTCTACCTCTTCTACCTCTTCTACCTCTTCTTCCTCTTCTTCCTCTTCTTCCTCTTCCGCCTCTTCCGCCTCTTCTACCTTTTTCATACCTAAATTTATCATATAAATAAAATAAAAGTATAATGCTTACGATATCTTGTTCAAATTGTTTATGTTGGCGTCAATTGCAACTGAACCTCAGAAGTTGAAAGGATTTATGGCAGTAAAATCATTGACCTTTATGTCCTCATTCAGATGATGTTCAGTATTACCCGATGACATTAAACTTTAAACCATCATTTTTATATAAATCCCATGATAACCACTTCAAGAACTAAACAGGCTCCCAAAGTTATAAGCGATCATAGTTTTGCCAGGGTGTTACTGAACAAATCTACCGGACAAAAATCATTAAATGCAACTGTCCACTTTTCTCCCGGTGACTTCATCATTCAGTTCAGTGCCGGCATTACCCAGTCATATGCCACTTACCTGACTGTGCAGACCGGCGCAGACAAACATATCACCCTTGTACCTGAATTCCTTCAATACATTAATCACAGTTGTGCTCCTAATGCCTTTTTTAACACCACGACAATGGAATTAATTTGCCTAAAGGCCTTACGACCGGGTGATGAGATTACCTTTTTCTATCCCAGCACAGAATGGGAGATGGCTCAACCTTTTCAATGTAATTGTGGAAAGCCGGAATGTCTGCAGTTGATTAACGGTGCTTCACATCTATCCATTGAAACGCTTTCAAAATATAATCTCACCGATTTTATCAGGCAAATGATAACCCAAAAGTTATCTCTGTAACAACCCATTGTCTTTTATGGACAAATCCACCCCGTTACTATCCTCATATCTCTATAAACAAATCAAAGTCTGGGTCCTGGCACCGCTCCTGGAATCAAACGATGCGAAGATTGATTATTATTATGATTTCAGTCAGAGCATTGCCGAGTATGAAAAGACGTTTGTCGAACTGGGCATAGAATGGAAATGGCAACCCGTGACCATTAATGATTTTTCAGAAATCATTGAAACCATAGTAACCGAAAAAGCCACGAGTTCTAAAATGCCGGTTGTATTCAATCTATGCGATGGCGACGAAATCAACGGAACACCCGGTCTTTCTGTCGTTCGTCTACTGGAAGAAAAAGGACTGATCTATACCGGATCAGATGAATATTTTTATACAATCACTACGTCCAAAATGCCAATGAAACAAGCATTTGATGATGCTTTCGTTCCCACAGCAAAATGGAAAGCCATTTACAATAAAGATGTGGACATAGAAGATGTCTTTGAAAAACTAGGTTCCCCGGTGATTGTCAAACCTGCCATTTCCGGTGGAAGCATGGGCGTCGGAATCAAAAATGTAGTACACAACCAGGCGGAATTAAATGAGCAGGTCCATCATATGTTCAATGGATACCGCGGATGGAACTTAGCAGCTGACGGACTATTGGCAGAATCTTTTATTTCAGGTCCGGAGTTCACCGTTCTCATCTCCGGCTCGCACGACAATCCTAAGGATGCAAAAATCTATACACCTGTAGAAAGAGTCTTTCACGCTTCATTACCTGAACATGAGAAATTTTTATCCTTTGACCGACTCTGGGAAATCTATGAAGATGAAACCCCCATGCCCAATGACGGAAATTTTTATGAATACGCTTTGCCCGATTCTGCTTTAATTGACCAGATTAAAAAAATCAGTTGGGATGCTTTTGTGGCTACGCGGGGTTGTGGCTATACCCGTGCCGATGTACGGATGGACAAAGAAACCGGCCAATTATTTGTATTGGAAGTAAATGCACAATGTGGATTGAGTGAAGATGAAGATTTTACTTCAATTGGTGCTATCTTGCGCATTAGTGGAAATACGTTTACAGATCTGGTTGCAGAAATTATAAATGACGCCTTTGATCGTCATGCCAGAAAAGAATTGAACAGACACAATGGATAGTTTAAAACGATTTTGGGAATGAAAATTTGTGTTCTTCAGCCTGATTATTCAACTTCAAGTGTTGATTATCAGCATTATGATCCGG
>JBDUAU010000353.1:0-2708 GCA_040004485.1 Saprospiraceae bacterium | reverse complement strand
CTTTTCATTGTAACAATAAAAAGTCTTTTGCTTATCACGTACTCTGAAAAGTGGTGTTTCGAGAATAAACAAATGTCCTTCACGCACGAGATCCGGAAAGAACTGAAGAAAAAACGTGAGCAATAATAAACGGATGTGCATTCCATCGACATCTGCATCTGTGGCTATGACCACACGACTATATCGCAAATCTTCAAGTCCGTCTTCAATATTCAACGCATGCTGCAGAAGATTTAATTCTTCATTCTGATATACCACTTTCTTCGTCAGTCCATAACAATTAAGAGGTTTTCCACGCAATGAAAACACAGCTTCAGTTTGTACATTTCTGGCTTTCGTCAGTGAACCGGATGCTGAATCTCCTTCTGTAATAAATATCGTACTCTGATCCTTAAGCTCAGCATCTACCCGTGTATTGTCATTAAGATGAACTTTACAATCGCGCAATTTCTTGTTGTGCAGATTTGCAGATTTTGCACGTTGATTAGCTAGTTTTTTGATACCGGCTATTTCTTTTCGCTCCCGTTCAGATTGTTGAATGCGTTTCAGAATTTCCTTTGCAGTCTCAGGATTTTTATGGAGATAATTATCTAATTGCTGTGTGACAAAATCATTGATAAAACCTCTGACGGTGGGGCCATCGGGAGCTATATTGTTTGAACCCAATTTTGTTTTTGTCTGTGATTCAAATACAGGTTCTTCAACCCTGATGCTGATGGCACCGATCATCGAAGCCCGAATGTCTTTCGGATCAAAACTTTTATTGAAAAAATCTCTGAATGTCTTCACCACAGCTTCACGAAACGCGGTAAGATGAGTTCCTCCTTGTGTAGTATATTGTCCATTGACAAATGAATAATATTGCTCGCCATAATGCTGTCCATGAGTCAGTGCGATTTCAATATCCTCACCTTTCAGATGAATGATCGGATAGCGCAGATCTTCATTCGCCGTCTTACGTCCCAGCAAATCAAGTAAGCCATCTTTTGAATGAAAAATGCGGTTGTTGTATTTAATCCTGAGCCCGGCATTGAGCCATGCATAATTCCACAATTGCTGTTCTACAAATTCATCCTGATATTCATAGTCTTTAAATATTTTTTCATCAGGTACAAAAGTTATTAAGGTGCCGGTATCTTCCGTTGACTTGATGATTTTTGATTCATTCTTTATCTCACCCTGGCTAAAAACGGCCTCTTTCGATTTAGCATCACGAATGGCTCTGACCATAAAATAATCGGAGAGCGCGTTTACAGCTTTCGTTCCTACCCCATTCAATCCGACGGATTTTTTGAATGCTTTGGAATCATATTTTCCACCTGTATTAATCTGTGCTACACACTCCACCACTTTTCCCAAAGGGATACCACGGCCATAATCCCGGACGGTCACTTTTCCACCTTTGATTTCGACATCGATTTGCTTGCCATGACCCATGACATATTCATCGATGGAATTGTCGATGACTTCTTTGAGAAGAACATATATGCCATCATCCGGTGTGGATCCATCTCCCAATTTCCCGACATACATGCCCGGTCTGAGCCGGATGTGTTCCTTCCAATCAAGAGTTAAAATATTAGCTTCGGTATACTGGGTCACTGGCGGTTATTTGGCTTCAAATATATGGTGGAAAAATTGAATATATGGACTCTCGGTTTGCTCCTGAATCCCCTAAAGGGGACTTAAGATTATATAAGTTATCTGAATTTAGATATTTTCTCTAATTGTGAATGGTGAATAAACCGCTTTTGTTTAGAGTGAATTGAGTTAGGATAAATTGAAGAAAGTCCCCGGTTGAGCTGTGGTTGGTGAGCTGTAGCATCGGAATGAGCAAGGCAGGTCGAACCATAGCACATGGATGAGAAAGGCTGGTCGAAGTATCAGGGATTTAGGGGCTAATCTTTATTTGCCGTTTCAGGGAGCTCCCGATGGAAGAAAGTCGGAAAAGCGGCACTCGCGCTGTGCTGAAAACCTTTATCTGCTTTGACTGTCATGTGGTAGTCACGGACGAAATTTTTGAAAAATGCGGTCAGTTGGTCGACGGGTACATTCCGGCTATTGGGCTTGGGGAAGAAAGCGAGTTGTGATATCGTGCCGTCCTGGTTGAAATATAAGTTGATCCACAATTTTACACCCTTGATATCGAAGCTAAGGTCACCAGCATAATCTTCCATATCCATGAGGATATTGGACCATGAGCGATAAGCCAGATCAATATCATCGTGATAAACAGAAAGGAATGTAGCGGGATGCGCCTTGGATAAAGCCAGGTATTGATCTTCGTATTCACCAATCAAAAAGACGCTGGGAGCAGATATAACACTAACATCGGATTGAGCGTATGCTTGGTCCAGGAGGAAGACGAATGATATGACAATCAGATACTTCAAAATTCAGGGTGCTATTTATAAACGTTCTGATTAACGCTTCGAATATATAAAACATTCAGTATATCAGGAAAATTTTGATTTCGGGGTAGTGCCATAGCTGCATGTTAAGGTGAAAGTCCTGAGAGTTAGGCCGTAATGACCAAACCTAATGACCCATACTCGCTGCTATGCCCAGAACCCAATCATCTCATAAAATGGTATCCCTGAATTAATATTAAATTTAACGGTCATGGCGCTTGTCGAAGTGACTTTACTACAAAAATTTGTTCTCCCTTATGGCTATAGATATCATTTTAGGTCTCTTTATTATCGGCG
>JBDUAU010000455.1:0-2717 GCA_040004485.1 Saprospiraceae bacterium | reverse complement strand
AATCCTGTTGGTATCAATTGTGAAATTTCCTGAATTGCCGGATCCCAGGTTTCTGGCTGGCTGCTGATGGCAGGAACTGCAAGAAACCCCATCCAGTCCGAGTGAATCCTGCAGCATCAAGGCATAAGAATAGGGTTGTCCTGAGAGATGGCTCTGAATACTTCCCAATGGAGAATGACATTTAAGGCAAGTAGTTTCAATCTCCGACGCTGCTGAAGGATACTGATTGACCTCATGAGCCAAAGTAGCTCTCCAGAATGGGTCATGAGCAGCTAATCCCATCATGCTGAACTGCCAGTCATCGTAGATATTGACATCTTTCCCCTGAGCATCAACAAGAGCCTCGGATACTTCGTCAAAACCGTGACAGCCTGCACAATGAGAAGAATGAGCCACCTTCTGGGTTGGGGGGACGGGGCCTCTCTTAGGTTCAAATGAAGGATCAGTCAATCCGAGTATAAAAATCATCCCGGAGAATAAAATCAGAATACCGTACTTAATCACCGGACAAAATTAGTTTATTTGTCATTCAAAAGGATTTTTGATGCCAGGAAGAAGTCTCGCTTCTTTTTCAATTGAGATTTAATCATATATTTTTATATTTTAGCTACCTCATAAATATTTTCAGAGCGAATTGAGCAGAAAATGAAAAGCCAATAATGAAAAAAATTCTTTATCCGACGGATTTCTCCGGAACGGCGGAAAACGCGTTCATCTTTGCCTTACAGATTGCTGATCACTTAGGGGCTTCAATAATTACCATTCACGCTTTTGACAAGCCTGATATCAGCAATTTTAATCTTCCGGATACACTCAGGGATGTATACGATTCCATCGACCTTGATGTGTTTGAGAATTACGAAGATGAGGTTCCTGTCCTGAGAGATATTGCCATCGACAACGGCTACTACCATGTCCCAATGGTGCATGTACTTGAAGAAGGGGCGGCGGTTTCAGCCATCCTGCGTACAGCCAATAAAAATAAAGTTGACCTTATCGTGATGGGTAATACAGGTGCCGGGATGATGGAAAAATTCTTTTTTGGCACAGTATCTGGAAAAGTGCTTGAAGAAGCACATTGTCCTGTGATCCTTGTTCCGGTCACAGCCCAATTCGATGGTATGATCGACAATATTGCTATAGCTACTAACCTAACAGATGAAGATGCAGTTTTTGTTGAAGAGGTAAGGAAATTCAGGGAGCTTATGGGCTGCCATATCCACCTGGTGCATATCAATACAACCCAAAATGTAGATGAAGGCCCGATGAAGTTGTTTTGTGAGCGATGGCATAATGATAAGAAAATCACGCCGCATGTCGTGTATCATGACGACATTAACGAAGGGCTTGAATCATTTGTGAATGAAAATAAAATCGATCTCCTCGCCTTACTTTCCCACAAACGCAATTGGTTTGAGGATTTATTTTCGAAGACAAGGGCAAAGAAGATTTCTTTTCATAAGACTATCCCACTCCTTGTCTATCAATCGGAAAATCTTATTCCATAGTAAATAGAAGGGATTCACTTCATATTTTCTTTTACTAACCCTCAGGTGTGTTTATTACACGATAAAATTTTATTTGTGTTGCATAGAACCCGTTGAGGATTTTACTGCGTCAGACTTCATCGATACATCACGAATTGGTTTAAATTCAGAATTAATTTTCCATTGCGGCCAGTCACCTTTGTCGGCTAATTCCTTCACCACATTCATATAAAGATCTGCATCCTGCAGGATGCCGCTGATTTCAAAAGTTGATGCATCATATTCATCAGAAGGCTGGTGATAATGATGGGTACGATAGTCATCTGACTTTTCTTTAGCATAGTCTTTGCCTTTTGTACGATGATCAAAAGTTCCTTTGGCATACAAAGCAGGGATCCCGATTTTGGCAAAATTGAAATGATCAGATCGGAAGAAATATCCTTTTTCAGGTTCCTGATCCGGAAGAATATATCGGCCTTGTTTTTTAGCCCACCGTTCAGCATAGGTTTCCATTTCACTCTGGCCATAACCGATGACAGAAAGGTCATTCATTTCACCGATTGAATTCATATCATCGATGTTAATATTAGCCACCGTTTTTGATGCTGGAAAAATGGGATGAGCGGCATAATACGCTGAACCTAACAATCCCTGTTCTTCTGCTGTTACCCATAGGAAGGCAATGCTTCTCTTATAAGGTCCAGCTTTTTTAAGTGCTTCAGCCATAGCCAGGATACCGGCACTCCCGCTTGCATTATCATTTGCACCATTATAGATAGAATCACCATTCACGACAGCACCAATCCCAAAGTGGTCCCAATGCGCAGAAAAAATAATGACTTCATCAGGCTTTTCCGTCCCAGGTAACATCGCGATCACATTCTTTGAAACATCCCTGCGTATTTGATTGTCAATGGCAGTGGTGATTTTGTAGGGAAGGGGTATCGGCTTAAATTCTTTTCGTCTTGCGGCAGCTGTTGCTCTTTCAATATCCAGTCTCGCGGTCTTAAAAATATCAGTGGCTGCTTCATGGGATATCCATCCCTGCATTTGACAAGGAGTATAGCCGAGGGATTCAAGATTTAATTTAGCACCGCTTCCGGCGCCCTGCACCACACCCCATGGATAGCCTGCCATTTCTGTCTGATGGATGATCCATATAGCAGCAGCGCCCTGGCGTGCAGCGAGATCGTGTCCGCCTGGATGCGGGCGAAGTCGTCTGGGGTCAGC
>JBDUAU010000574.1:0-2723 GCA_040004485.1 Saprospiraceae bacterium | reverse complement strand
TATTATTTGCATTATGCCCTATTTAACGACGTTGCCAAATTTTTTTCATTTGATGAGGACAATTCATTGCAACAATATTATTGTACTCTCGCAATGTCGAATGCTGGAAGCACTAATTATTCTCCCTTTGGTGCTATAGTATCATATTATTTGGGAATAATGGCGACTCAGGACACGATAAAAAGAAATGGCCTTCAAAATGTCAAAACAAGCGGACAATTAATCGTACTGGATAAATTTGGACAAATTACTTATGAATTATCTGGAAAAGATTTTGGAATGATTGGGCCTGTATTAGACACTATAAGTGGTTTGCTATTGTTCAGGACATATAAAGTTGAAAAGTTATCTGACATATTTGGTTTGGAAATTCACAATTTGAGAAATCATACTTCTGTATTTGATACACTTTTAAATTCTTCGTTGTTCATTTCTGATCCGAAACAAACGGATCGATATGTACTATTTGAGATCTACCAAAAACCTGAGATTATTCGAAAAAAAATTATCATAGTTGATTTAGATAAGCGCATCGTCCGGTACATGGTATTGAATATGGAGAATATTATTCAAACCGTCATATGGGAAAACAATCTTGTAATTTCAAGAGAAATCGGGATTTCCTCTGAAGATTCAGAAAATACCTGGGCCTACGATACAATCCAAATAAAACGTATACCCATTTTGCGGAGTTTTTAATTCAATGTTCAGAATATCTTTACACCCATGATTGACAAACTCCGCGCGATAAAAAATAAGTACATGGACCTGGAACTCCGGCTGTCGGATCCGGAAGTGGTCAATGACATTAAACTGTATTCCCGCATGCATAAGGAATACAAAGACCTCATCCCTGTCATCGAAGCTATAGATGAATATGAACTGATCCTGGCCAATATTACCTCTTCCACCACCATGCTTCGTGAGACAGATCAGGAAATGAGGGACATGGCCTACAGCGAACTTGGGACACTCAAGGAACAAAAGGACGAGATCGAAGAAAAACTAAAATGGCTTCTCATCCCTCGTGATCCTGATGATACAAAAGATGTCATCATGGAAATCAGATCTGGAACCGGTGGAGATGAAGCAAGCATTTTTGCAGGTGATCTGTATAAAATGTATACTCGATACATGGATTCGAAAGGATGGAAGTATGAAATAGATTCCATCAGTGAAGGATCAGTAGGAGGATACAATAAAGTGGTACTTGAGATTTTTGGTGAGGATGTATACGGGACACTCAAATTTGAATCCGGTGCACATCGTGTACAGCGTGTGCCCAAAACTGAATCACAAGGCCGTGTACATACTTCAGCAGCGACAGTCGTGATCCTTCCAAAACTTGAAATGGAAGATGTCAACATCCGAAAAGAAGATCTGAGAGTAGATACATTTCGTTCGAGCGGTGCAGGAGGACAGCACGTCAATAAAACAGAATCCGGTGTACGCTTCACACACCTTCCTACAGGAATTGTTTCTGAGAGTACGGATACACGATCACAAATCAAAAACAGAGAAATCGCACTGCAGCGATTGTATAACAAAGTCAATGACGCGCAACGTGCGGCCCATCATAATGCAGCTGCAGCACATCGTAAATCATTAGTCGGAACAGGTGACCGATCAGATAAAATCAGAACCTATAATTATCCTCAAAACCGCGTTACGGATCATCGTATCAATCTGACCTTGTACAATCTCGATCGCATCGTATTGGGAGCTCTTGATGAAGTCATTGATGCATTGAAATATGCAGAGAATACGGAAAGGTTGAAAGAGATGACTTCGGAAGAGGCGTGATAATCGGTTTTTGCCCCCAACCCCCTGAAAAAGGGGGCTTTAAATTTGAAAGGAAATAAAAATTGTTGTCTTAGAATTACTCTGCTTTTAATTTGGAAAATTTAAAAAAGCCCCTTTTTCAGGGACTTTAAATTTGGAATGGATATAAAAATTAGGGTTTTAGAATTACTGTGCTTTAAATTTGGAAAAGATAAAAAAGCCCCCTTTTTCAGGGGGTTGGGGGCAAAACAGTTTAAAAATCAGCCCCCATTGAAAAATGCAGTATTGGTTTGCGATCAGTTTTTGTTTCCCAGTTCCATCCATAATCAAGTTTGAGTAGATATCCGAATAGCACTGTCCGAACTCCGGCTCCATAACCTACAATCAATGGATTTCGATAATAACTTATTGTGACTTCCACGGTAGGAGGATTTGTTAGTACCACAGTATTAAGTGGATTTTCTGGGCTGAAAGGATTCGGACCATGCCATGCAGTACCGGCATCAATGAAACCGACAACCTGAATATTCCGAAGAAAAGATGATCTGATCTTTTGTCTCGACAGATATTGTAATACGGGAATACGCAATTCAGTATTCAACAGGACCACGCTGCTACCATTTCGGGCATTGTACTTAAAACCTCTCATATTGGCTGCCAGTCCTGTATAAGCAAATGAAATATCATCGGGAACCTTTACGCCCTGATCAAATGATGGGAACAACCAGTTCTCAACACCACCGAGATAATAAAGAATCCGCTCTGAACCTAATGATGTAGCTCCGGTCATCCGAAACGCAAGTATGCTTCTGCGATCAAGCGAAACATAATGTCTCGCATCAAAACCAAGCACTGTCATGAAGCCTTTATTGAATTGCAATTTTGGTCCAGACTCAAAAAGATTGAGGTCAAAACGTTTGATGACTTCTACCCATGCTTTC
>JBDUAU010000617.1:0-9138 GCA_040004485.1 Saprospiraceae bacterium | reverse complement strand
ATAAGTTGCGAATAAGACTAATTATCATAATTTACAACACCTGAGTGCCTTTTAATTGCTGCAAAATTTTTAATTTATGCTGATGTCTCCAATATTAGCTTCAGATTTAACCCTATTATCACGATTTTCGAACTTACATTCATTTTTGAAAATCGTCTGATTTCACCAGTTCCCGACCTCACTTCTCTTCGCTCTCTGCTCTCTGCTCATTTTCTATTGCCAATTGTATCGGCTCCCAGTAATACTCTTTCCAACCTTCATTCAATCCATCATATGCTGAAGCAGGAACATCAGTTTGGGTGAATGTAAGTTTAGTACCTTTTGATGTAGGTGTTAATAAAAAAGTACACGTTGAGAAATGATCATCGGGCCAGCCTTCTTCTTTGAAATGCCATGCCTGCACGATTTTCTTTCCCGGATCGAGTTCAATATTATATCCATGACAATAGCCATCGAAGACAGTGAATTTGCCATTCGCCCTTTTGTTCATTGTTGTTTTTCCACCGTGAAAGGCTGACATCGTTTTACCACTCATGAGCATGTCAAATAATTTTTCCGGAGTGGCAGGAAAATTGATTGTTTGTTTAATAGTCCTGGTCTTCATTTTGTCTTTTGTCTGCTGTCCATGGTCCGTTGTCTATCGTCCATTCTCTACCTGAATAAATCAAGATACCTTTTAAACACATACGTACGTCCTCTTCTACCCCCTGTGATTTCATTAAGGATATTCAGACGCTCGAGATCATTGATCAGTTTATAAGCGGATGCCGGAGTCAGCTTTGTTACTTCAGCGATCTTCTTCGCATTGATCATAGGTTTTTCATAAAGATACATCATTACTTTCCTTGCATTTGTTGAGCGGGATCCTAATGATTGAAGGCTAATATCAATTTCTACGGTCAGCTTTATAATATGCTCAAGGGTATCGATACCTTCTTTTGCCGTTTCCATGATGCCTACTAAAAAAAACTTAAACCAATGTGTGATATCATTGTGTTCTCTTACGCGTGTAAGATTTTCATAGTACAGGGTTTTGTTTTTTTCCAAAAAAGAAGATAGATACAAAATCGGATGTGCAAGAATTTTCTTCTCCACAAGATACAGAGGTATCAACAGCCGTCCGGTACGTCCATTCCCATCAAGAAAAGGATGTATTGTTTCAAACTGATAATGAACGAGTGCTATTTTCAACAGTTCAGGAAATCGTAACTCATCATTATGAATGAACTTCTCAAGGTCCGACATCAGATCAGGAATACTTGTATGAACAGGAGGGATAAATCGAGCGTCATTAATAGTTGCTCCTCCTATCCAATTTTGACTTGTTCTATATTCACCAGGTTGCTTATGTTGTCCCCGCACACCATCCATAAGAAGTTTGTGCGTCTGACGAATAAGACGTGAAGAGATCGGTAATGTATCCAGTTCATTCATCGCCCAATGCATCGCCAGGCTGTAGTTATTTACTTCAGACCAATCACTTTTATCTGCTTCATCGATGTCCTCTGCATCAAAAAGAGCTTCCTGAATATTGGTTTGTGTTCCTTCAATCTTAGTCGACTGAGTTGATTCTTTGAGAATATGCATGCCCAGGTAAAGATCCATGCCAGGCAATCTTTTCGCATAGGTATTAAGTCCACCCAGGAGCCTGTCAGCCTGACCCAGAAGGTGTATAATCTCTATATCATCAATATGCCAATGCCTGTTAATCATTGCGGGCTGAAAGCTTTTATAAAAGCCCTGATTAACAAAATGGCCGGATTTGAAGTCTTTCATCCTTATTTTAACTAGCTAAAACAAAGGTAATACTATTTTAGTTATTTTAATTAAACTATAATAAGATAAATCTTTAATATAGAAATATTATTATTAATAAATTAACATGACTTATTATTTTAGGCAAAATTTCAAATTTAGAACCCAAAAACATCTTCTAAGCTAATGAATATCAATATTTTATGCTATTTCCAAATATTTACTTCCGGACTTAACCTGATTTCAAATTTTTCTTCCACAGATCTGATTATTTCTCCCGCCAAATTCCATATCTCCACTCCACTTGCACCACCCAGATTGACAAGTACAAGAGCCTGTTTCTCATAACATCCTGCATGACCAATCGCCTTGCCTTTCCAGCCTGCCTGTTCAATCAGCCAACCAGCAGGTACTTTCATACGCTGATCTTCTGCAGGAAAACCAGGTATGTCCGGAAACATTTCCTTCAGGGTATCATATTGATTTTTTGAAATAATTGGATTTTTGAAAAAACTTCCTGCATTGCCGATCACTGAAGGATCAGGAAGTTTAGTCTGACGAATATGAATCACTGCATTGCTCACATCTTGTATTGTAGGATTCAGAATACCACGTTGATTCAATATATCCTGTATCGCTCCGTATGAGGTATTGACCTTATGTTCTCTGGTCAATCGCAGCGTCACTCCAGTGATGATATACTGTCCTTTCGCTTCCTGCTTAAAGACACTATCACGATATCCGAACTTGCATTCTTCTTTTGAAAATCGTTTGATTTCACCAGTGCCTAATCTCACTGCTTCAAGCGAATGAAAAACAGATTCTATTTCCACACCATATGCACCTATATTCTGAATCGGTGAAGCGCCAATGGTACCAGGTATCAACGAAAGATTTTCAACACCACCCAAATTTCTATCCAATGCCCACATAACAAATTGATGCCAAATCTCTCCGGCACCTACATGAATCAATGGATCATTTCCATCCTCCTCATCAATCTCAATTCCTTTCAATTCAATCCTCATCACATTTCTTTCAATGTCACCTATTGGCAATACATTACTTCCACCACCAAGTATCAAAGGATTCTCTAGAAATTGTGCCGCCAGTTTTAGCTCATCAATATCCTCTATACGATACAGGTGATCACACGATGCCTCAACACCGAAAGTGACGAAAGATTTTAAAGATGCGTTATTGATTAATTCCATTTTACCCCCTACCCCCTAAAAGGGGGAACTGCTTATTTTAGATATTAAATTTTGGATTGCAATTTATTCCTTTCGTGAAACGTGAAGCGTGAAACGTGAGTTTAATTCTTATTCTTTTAATCTTTTACCTAAGGAGGATTGATCCTGATTTTTCATACTAAATCTGCGTCCTCCATTTCTTTTGCCACAAATTTCGCGAATTCACGCAAATTGAATTTTCAATACTTTAATCGCTCTCTGCTCTCTGCTCTCTGCCCTCTGCCCTCTGCCCTCTGCTCTTTGCCCTCTGCTCTTTGCTCTATGCCCTCTGCTCTATGCTCTTCGCCCTCTGCTCTTTGCTCTATGCCCTCTGCTCTATGCTCTTCGCTCTTCGCTCAAATATCAAACTGCAATCTTGCCAATGCCCCATACACTCCATCTTCTTTTAATATTAATTGATCATGTGTACCCTTCTCAATCACTTTCCCATCTTCAAGCACATAGATACAATCCACATTTCTGATCGTTGCCAGACGATGTGCAATAATAATCGCAGTCCTTCCTTCAAGCAATCTTTCCAAAGCTTCCTGCACAACTTTCTCTGATTCTGCATCAAGTGATGATGTTGCTTCATCAAGAATCAATATATCAGGATTTCTCAACACAGCACGAGCGATAGCAATTCGTTGACGCTGTCCACCACTCAACTTAATCCCACGCTCTCCTACGATCGTTTCAAATCCCTGAGGAAATGATTGTATGAATTCAAGACTGTTGGATGTCCTCGCTGCGTTCATCAATTCCTCTTCCGATGCCTGAGGGCGACCATACAGAATATTTTCACGAATCGATCCGCCAAAAAGTAAAACTTCCTGAGGCACTAATGCATAAACAGATCTGTACGACGAGAGATCCATTTCATTAATGCTTTTACCATCAAGTGTAATGCTTCCCTTCTGCCAGGGATACAATCTCATCAGCAATGAAGCTATCGTACTTTTCCCAGAACCACTTTGCCCGACAAGAGCAATTTTCTGCCCTGGCATGATATCCATATCAATGCCTTTGAGCACTGCCATCTCCGGTCGCGAAGGATATTCAAAATAAACATCATCAAACCGGATATGCCCGGTCACTATTGGTCTTACAACGGTAATAGGTGCACTGACCTCTGCATGTTCGTTCAATATCTCTCTTATTCTTTCTGTACCTCCTAATGCAGTGACTATTTCTGTATAAAAATTACCAAGGCTTCCTATTGATCCGCCGATGATCGCTGTGTAGGCAATAAATGTCACAAGTTGCCCGGTAGTCATGACATTATTCTGAACCATCGTGGCACCATACCATAGTATAAAAAATATAGCTCCGAATAATATGATGATAATAAAGCTTGCAAAAATCGCTCTGTACTTCGCCAGCAATAGTGAAGTCTTCACCACATTCCCCATTTCATTTTTATAACGGTTGTATTCGAATGTTTCATTGGTGAATGCCTTGACTGTATTTATGTTTTGAAGTGTTTCTTCGACCACCGTATTTGTATTGGCCAGTGACTTCTGTCTGCTCTTCGAAAGATTGCGCACAAAACGTCCAAAGAACATTGCACCCACAACGATCACCGGAAATGTAGCCAGCATCGTTAAACTCAACTTGGGTGTCGTCACCAAAAGAAAAGCAATGCCTGTGATCAGAATCAATACTTGTCTGATGAGTTCAGCAAGTGTGGTCGAAAATACCATCGACAGTCTATTGACATCTTCAGATATTCTGCTCGTCAAATCACCTACCCTGTTCTTTTCAAAAAAATAAACCGGAAGACCGATCAGCTTTTGATAAATACTACTTCGTACATCCGCCATCCCCTTTTCACTCACGACAGCAAACCATATCACCCGTAGATAACTCATGATCCCCTGCAAAACAAGAATTACGATCAGAACAAGACCGATCTGATTAAGACTAAGCCCAAGCTTTCCTTTCCCTGCAGCCACATCCACAAGTTCCCCAGCAAGTCGGGGAAACGCCATAAATATCACACTGCCTAGAAAAAGCAGAATCAAACCCCCTATAAAATGCCAGCGATAAGGCCTTATAAAAGAGAGCATTCCTTTTACTTCCTTCAATTGCTGTATAGAAATCTTCTTTGATTTCTCCTCCCCATCGCTCGAATCCTGATTTCTTCTTCCCATGGCCATAAGGGGCAAAGGTAAAGAATGAGAGGAGGTTTAAAATGATTGAGTTTCGTTTTCCACAATGGTATGTGCATAAGTACTTGGGGAGCTTGAAATTCAGCACGTTAGGACAGTGTGGCACACTTAGGTGTGGCACACCTAGGTGTGCCACACTGTACTAGCCATGTCGTTGACTACCTCGGGCGCACAAAAAAAAAGGTCTGAGTTCCCCAACTCAGACCATTAATAAACCAATCTCATGAACGAGATAATTAGACGAAAAGTCAGTCTTTACCCCCTATGATCAGCAGGGCTTATCATACAGGTATGTATTTCCTTTGAGCACATCATCACCATCATCATCTGATACGGTGAGTCGTGACATTTTCAATTCCGAAGCAGGAGGTACGACATCCAACTGGATCTTCCGGCGCGCAAATGCAGGCACCTTCGTCATCTCTGCGATCCATTCCGAATTCTGAATGCGACTTGGATTCATATTCATTTGCGGAGCCGGTTGTTCTTCACGCTGGCGCTGCGCTTCTTTTTCCTTGAGCGTCCTGCGGATTTCTTCACGTTTCTCCACATCATCAGCACGTACATATGGATCATTATACGTGTGCTTTGCCTTATCCGGATGCATTTCTTTTGTTTCCTTGCTGATGACTGGCTCAAATTCCATCACTCTTTCATCAGAAATTGTCATGTCATCCAGGTCATTAGGCTTTGTTGAGATACCCATCATGTCTTCATCGATGCCAACCAATATCTTCTGTGTATCCTGCTTTTCAGGTTTGGTTGTGTTCTGTTCAAAGCCTGTAGCGATGATCGTGACAGAAAGTTTTTCACCCAGACTTTCATCGATACAGTTACCCCAGATGAGATCTGTTCCGTATCCGGCTTCTGCCTGTACATACTCTGTGATTTCAAATATTTCATCCATCGTCACTTCTGTGCGACCTGAAGAAATATTAAGCAGAATATGTTGTGCACCCCGAATATCATTGTCTTCAAGAAGAGGAGAATTCAATGCTGCCTGTACAGCTTTCTTTGCGCGATGCTCACCATCGAACATTGCTGTACCCATGATGGCTACGCCGCTATCTCTCATCACTGTATTGACATCTTCAAAATCAACATTGACATAGCCCGGCATCGTGATGATCTCTGCGATACCTCTTGCTGCTGTCGTCAGAATATTATCTGCTCTGCTGAACGCATCAGATAACTTCAGGTCACCATGAATATCCCTAAGCTTGTCATTTGAGATCACGATGAGCGCATCAACATTATTTTTCATTTCTTCCAATCCTTCCAGCGCCTGGCGTTTTCTCCTGCTTCCTTCGAATGTAAAAGGTAGAGTGACAATACCCACAGTAAGAATATCAGCTTCACGCGCAGCCTTTGCAATGATAGGTGCAGCACCTGTTCCTGTGCCACCGCCCATACCTGCAGTGACAAATAACATCTTGGTACCATCAAGTATAAAATCACGAATGTCATCGATGGATTCAATACATGCCTGCTTGCCCATCTGCGGTCTTGATCCTGCACCTCGTCCACCTGTTAGTTCCGGGCCGAGTCGAATCTTGACAGGCACAAGACTTGTTTCCATCGCCTGATTATCTGTGTTGCAGATCGCAAAGTCCACACCTGAGATACCTTGTTTATACATATAGGACACGGCATTGCTTCCACCACCACCTACACCAAGGACCTTGATAATGCTCTTTTCTACTTTTGGTATATCGAATAACATGTTGTCTGAATTTTAGATTATGGGTAATAATTTGTTCGTGATATGTGTATGATTAGAGAAAATCCTGATCAGGCGTAGCTTCGAAAAACTCCTTTGTTTTATCAAGGATCTTATCAAACCATTTTGGCCCGTTGCGATCTTTGTGATGATCAGGTGTTTCTTCATTCATCGTGGCGACAGCTACTTTCTCTTTGACAGTCTCTGTTGTTTTTGTTGCGATCATATTATTTGTTGCTACTTCCTCTTCCGTTTCAGGAGCAGCTAATCCATGTATGATCAAACCAATGGCTGTAGCATATATCGGACTTGATACATCATCACGTTGTCTTGATGCAATATGTTCGATAGGTAATCCAACTCTTGCACTCATACCTGTACGGTATTCGGCCAGCAGATCAACTTTGTTCAATAGCGCTCCACCACCTGTCAATACAATACCTCCGATCAGTTTACGCTCATATCCGGATTTCTTAATTTCTACTCTGACCAGTTCAAGAATTTCTTCCATCCTTGCCTGGATGATAAGTGAAAGATTCTTTTCAGAAATCTCTTTATAATCTCTACCGTTGAAACTGGGTATGGTAATGATGCGATTATCAACAATGCATTCAGCCAGTGCAGAGCCAAATTTTTTCTTCAGCTTCTCTGCCTGTTCATACATCACTGTACATCCTTCTTTGATATCAGCAGTGATGACATCTCCTCCGAATGGCACAACTGCAGTATGCCTGATGATGCCTTCCTGGAAAATAGTGATGTCTGTGGTACCGCCTCCGATATCAACCAATGCAACACCTGCTTCTTTCTCTTCTTCACTCAACACTGCCGCTGCTGATGCTATGGGTTCGAGAACAAAGTCGGCTACTTTGAGTCCTGCCTTTTCTACACATCGCTCTATGTTCTTGTGTGCAGATAATTGTCCGGTGACGACATGGAAATTACCTATCAGTCTATGGCCGCACATACCTACAGGATCAAGTATTCCTTCTTCATCATCGACCGTATATTCCTGTGGAAGGATGTGTAATATTTTATCCCCGGGAGGTAATGCAAGTCTGTACATATCATCCAGCAGCGTCTGCAGATCTGACTTAGTGATTTCCTTATCAGCGTCAGCAAGTGTCAGGATTCCCTGATGTTGGAGACTCTTGATATGCTGACCGGCAATGCCTGCATAGACTTCAAGGATTTCCATACCAGCGCTTTTCTCCGCCTGTATGACTGCTTCTTCAATTGACCGGACAGTCTTGTCAATGTTAGCTACCACGCCGCGACGGACTCCTTCAGATGCCACTTTACCGACACCCAGGATTTCAATACTTCCGTATTCATTTCTCCGGCCAACCATGACACAAATCTTTGTCGTCCCGATGTCAAGTGCGACTACCGTTTTTGACTTTTGAATTTCTTTGTACCTCATGAGGATAAAATTTATTGGTTTAATCTTCTTTTAGCTACGATCTGCCCGGCAAATCGTGTATCAACGTATGCATATGTATCCCACCCGGTGCTGGGGAGTGCTTTTTTGTAAAACTTCGTGAGACGCTCTACTTTGTCTTCAAGATCTTTGGTATTTCCAATCAGGATCTTTGACGGACCCAGACGTGGAACTAACCATATTTTTTCATTGGATTCAAAATAGATCTGATCTATAAGTGAGCCCATAAATTCATCGTCCTGCAACATCAATGCGATATCAAAAAGCGAATTGATCGGCCATACCTTCACATCATTTGTCACCGGAAAATCACCATTGACCAACGGCACTCTAGCTGTAAAATTTCTTGACACGGGCATCCGTACAGTATCAGCATCAACATACCAGTGCGAACCATGATTGTCAACAATCCGCATCACAGGCATGCGCTGACGAATCGAAAGTGTCAGTGTCTTATTCGCACCCAGAAATACAGAAGCTTCTTTCACATACGGACTTGTAGAAAGGAATTCCTCAATACTGCGCATGTCCACCTTGTCAATGGCTGTTCCTTTCAACGCACCGAATTTCTTCACCACCGTCTTTACGATGTCATCCGGCAGGATCAGGTTATTTCCTTTGTCAAGCAATAGCACTTCAGCGACTACATCATTGATTACTTCTTCTGATCTGAACTGTGCAGCCATGAGCGTAATGCCCGTGAGTGCAGTCAGCAGCAGAAGCCACATGAATGTTTTGATACGTTGCTTATTATTTCCTTTAGTCATTTTTATATAATCTTCTGATCAGCTCAGGGATATGCTTATCCAGATCTCCTGC
>JBDUAU010000404.1:0-2737 GCA_040004485.1 Saprospiraceae bacterium | reverse complement strand
GTTTATTTTTGCCACCCATGATTGAATTTAAAGTAGAAGGTGAATATATCCCCATGATACAACTGCTAAAAGCGGCAGGTTTAGTGCAAACCGGCGGCGAGGCACAGATAGTAGTTGAGCAGTTCCCATTTCAGTATAATTATTTGCTCCGTTGGGTTTCAATTCAATTTTTACCCAGTAATTATTTTTGCTCCAATCGATAGTGCTCATATCTCCAGATACCGGAGAACCATCACCTATTGTCAGACTAAAAACACCTTGTTGATTAGATGTAGCGTGATGTGTCTCTGAATATGAAGTGAATCCATTTGGGCCATTCTGTAGAAATGAAATCTTTAGATCGAGATCACCCGTGATGACAGTGCCGTTTTGGTCGCGGGCTACAGCCTGGTAGTTGAATTTTCCCGGTGCCTGGGCAATAGATATTCCGGAAAGGAGAAAACAAATGGAAAGGAGTAATAAATTTTTCATGATGATGATGGTTAAAAATGTGTTTTATAGAATTGAATCATCAAAGGTGTTTTAGGAAAATTGATGTTGTGATGAAAAATGAAGGAGCGGTGGGTGTAAATGAAGGAACGGTAAAATAACAGGCCATAATTGTTCGCGGTCGGAGGCACTTATAATCATTTTCATGCCCGGGGGATTAAAGGAAATATGTCTGTGGCAAGAAAATTGTAAAATTGTATAAAAAAATATCAAATGGCTAAACTGGCAAAAGTAAAGACCACAGAAAATGAATTAAGCGTTGAGGAGTTTATCAATGGAGTGGCGGATGAACAAAAACGAAAGGACAGTCTCGTGTTGCTATCATTAATGGAAAAGGCCAGCAAGGAAAAACCAAAGATGTGGGGCAATTCACTGATCGGCTTCGGGAAGAAGCGGATTATAAGTGAGTCGGGGAGAGAAGTGGAGTGGTTTGACATTGGATTTTCGCCTCGTAAGGCTAACTTTTCTATATACCTGATGAATCTTGAGGTTCATGCTGATGCGCCCAGAAAATTGGGCAAACACAAAACCGGGATGGGGTGTCTGTATGTCAATAAACTTGCGGACGTCGATATGAAAGTATTAGAAGCCATGATTAATGACACGCTGAAGTCAAAGTGATTTCATCTCATGTAGTCTTGAATTGAAATAGGGTTTAACCCATGGATCATTGGGATTTAACTTGAATTGCCACAGGTTTTAATTTTTCACTCGCAGCTACAAGCTGCTTGAGGATGATTTTCGATGAAGACATTGAATCATGATATGGATTCGAAGTTGAAAACTTCGAATAGCGATTTGTGATTTCTTGAATTGCCTCAGGTTTTAACTTGAATTGCCACGGGTTTTAACCCGTGGACTAATGTCCTCGAGAATTAAGCACATCATTTGCCGCCTGAATACAGAATATAGTTGACACCAATGGATCATCTTCTTTATTCACTCCGCCGAGAGGATTTAAATAATTTCCATCAGCCAGTTGCTCTTTGATCAACATACCTGAAATGCTGTCTCTCCATGCACCATGAGGTTCAATCACCGACATTGCTTCTGCGCGGACGGAAAGATGATAATAATGCATCACATATGTCCATTGCTCAGGATCGGTTGTAGAAAGACCATCGATGATGGAATAATTTTTATTTTTCTTTAACCATTCCTCAGCGTCATGAAATGCAATCGTAGAATCCATTTCTAATGCATGCATCGCTATCAATCCATCACAAGTAGCTGTCGCATAACTTGGATAATGATATCCTGTTCCTTCAATAAACACAGCCTGCGATTTATTCGTTGGCAGTGTCACTACTGAAGAAACAAATCCTCCATCATAAGGAAGTTTTGATCTTGAAATACATCCTTCATACAATCTTGGATCATCCTGCACTCGTTGTGTTCCTTTTAAAAACAAATTGATACCTGGCTTTAAGCTGTCAGGCAACTGATTGGATTCGACAAGCGATTGTATCACTCGTCTTGTATGCGACATATCCTCATGCCCATGTTCACCAGTGTTCAGATCAGGCTCACCATAACCCCAGCCACCATAAGCAAGACTGTCAGGCGAAAATCCACGATGCTCCGTAAATTGCTGATCGAGGAGATACTTCGCGATCATATGTTGAAGTGAAGTATCTCTGTTCAGTTTGTGCAGAACACGTAAGGCATAAGCCGCACTGTAATTAGGATATTCAATCAATGCCGTGCTATCTGCATTCAGTGATGACTTCATGGAATTGATGATGAAGTTGATTGCTTTTTCCGTCTGTGCATTGTATTTCGAAACAGTCTGAGCAGGAAGTTGCATCAATTGAAAAAGTATATAAGGTGTCAGCACTTTCCCATCTTCAAGCACTTTGTGCGTCATGCTGTGCCAACCACCATCTGCAGATTGTTGCATCCATATCCACTTTACAGATTTTTGCATTGTTTCATCCAGCGTCAATTGTTTTTTATGACAGCTGATTGAACAACAAAGGAGAATCAATATTAGTATTTGGTTGTAATTTTTCACAGGTGACTATTGATTAAAATTAAAAAAAGAGGACACGGATCTATTAAGAAAAATTAAGATTTATTAAGATTGTTTTTCGAGCTCAGGTATCATTACATAGACGATGATATTAAGTCATGTTAATCAAAATGAAACTAAATATACTTTGAGTTGAACTTCCAAAGTATATTTAGTTTTATTTATTCACTATTCACTATTCACTATTCACTATTCACTATTCACTATTCACTATTC
>JBDUAU010000251.1:0-2744 GCA_040004485.1 Saprospiraceae bacterium | reverse complement strand
AAAAGTAATCGTAGTATGCCCTAATTGAAAAGGTTGAGCAAAAAGTTTGAAAGAAATGAAAAGAGAAATTAAAGACAAATTTTTTTTCATCTATTTGCTTTTAAAAAAATCAAGAACATGTATCATGTTAAATTGTGTCGATTGTGAAAACTAAACTGTCTATACGCCCAATTTTATTAGACACTAAGCTGTTTATATTCGCACTTCTCCGCCGCATTTAGGTAGGTGCTATAAGCTGTAAGGCAATTTTTTCTTCCATTATTTAAATTCTTATTTTGCTATGCGAAACCCAATCCGATGATGAGCGAAGAAACTAATACAAGTAGTCCGCCTGTCAAAAAAAGGACTAATACTTTATTACAGGAAAGATTCTGGTCCATCCTGCTTCAGCTACACGTACAAAATACATACCTGGCTCCTGGTTTCTTAAATCAATTGTCCGGCTTGCGCCATTGAATGCGATCGAATGATCCGAAAGGATCATCCTGCCAAGATTATCAAATACCTGCACTGATGTCGTTGAAGATCCGGTATAGCGGATATATAACTTATCATGTGTCGGGTTTGGCGCGAGCTTAATATTGGGCAACAGTTCCGGTGAAAATGCGGATGTGACAACAGTAACCTCAATCGTGTCGGACATGGAGCAACCCTTCGAATTTGTTACAGTGACACTATATAGGCCATCGGTATTGACCAGGATAGCCGGGGTCGTTTCCCCTGTAGACCACAAATATGTCAGATCAGGACCGGTAGCATCTAAGATAGTATCCTGGCCTGCGGATAGTTGCATATCCGGTCCAAGATCGATCATTGGTGATTCGAACACTTCCACAACAGGGTACACAGTGGCCGACAGACATCCTGCTGTCGAACCGGTAACCGCGTACGTTGTGGTCATGGTCGGGCTTACGATTAGGCTATTGGTGGTGTCGCCTGTTTGCCAGACATAGGATTCAGCACCGGAGGGAGTCAGCACAACAGAATCTCCCCTACAAATAGATTCGTCACTCACATTAACAATCGGGATTGGAATTACTATCACCTGGACGTCAGTCGGCTGGGAAGGAAAGCCTGCTGTTTTTCCAATTACTGTATACGTCGTAGTGGCTGAAGGCATAACCGAAATATGATCTCCTTCTTCACCATTGCTCCATGTATAGGTGGTAGCACCGGTAGCGAATAAAATGACGAAGTCACCCTCACATATCGCTGGACTATTGACGGTGACCACGGGGGTTAATGTTTCCGTTGGACATCCGTCCGGAAAATACTCATCGATGATATGATTCATCGCTTCTACGGCCAGAGCACCATGCGTCTCATTATACAAGGGCAGCCAGATATTGTACCAACCGGATCCATAATCCGGGTCTCCACCTGCAGGAACAGATCCACCAAAAAAAGCCGCCGCATGAGCGGCAAATTCAGCATTGTTTAAGGGTATGATAGATTTGTAATGTTCCAGTCTCTCGCAAATAAACTTTGAAGGCTGCAAATTATTTTCCAGAATCTTGTCACTAAGAGCCAGGCTGTCTTGCGGATGCACCCCCCAGAAATGAATCAGCGGGCGCATATCAGTTCCGGCTTCTTTGGAGAATCGTAAAATCCGGCTGTCTACATCCGAAAGTCCATCACCCGGCGTCTGCGCGATAAAATCCAATTGCTCTTGTTTGTAAAATGCATCTATCACTTCCCATCCGAAAAGGGCAGCCATTTCAACATATTTGGCGTAACCACGTTGTTGATACCGCACTTCATCTTTGGTTGTATTAGAAATATCCATCGGGTTTCCTGCACGGAAATTGGGCGTTACCATCCAGTTGAGCGCGGCCTGATCCCGTGTAATATAAGGTGCAGGGCCAAATGAATTGCCGAGCGCGGTATCAATATCTATTCCGTATAGTCGATTGTAAATTGCTGCAGCAAGCAGATTGACTGCTGCTTCTGTTTCACCTGGGAACTTACTGAAGAGTTGCGCGTGTCCCATTTCATGAAATTCGGTTTCCCAAAAGCTTACCCCTGGACGCAAAAACCAATGGTTCTTATTGCCATTTTCCATTTGAAGAGGATTGTAGTCATTATTGACTTGCGGGTTCCCGATACCGTAAAAACCGTACATGATACCCACGTCAACCTGCAGATACAAGAGGGTATTATTACGAAGCGCCGGATAGCCTAGCAGCCTGGAGACAACATCCATTCGATCATCCCAGTCTTTCATCAGTGTGATCGGGTCAGCGTAATTGAAGATCCAGTTGCTTGGCACCTGCATCATAAACTTGTCTGTTTCAAAATCAGCCCAGGGGGCGGGGTTATGGCGCTGCACATTTAACCAATCGTCAAGCGTGGTCTTATCAAAAGTTGTAGCAGAGAAAAATGGTGCAGGCACGACATTCGTTAGCTGGATCTCCACGATACCTTCGGCCGCTTCATAGGGTGTCAAAATATATATACCTCCTCCAAAAGGATTGGCGATATGCGTGATCGTATCCACAATGGGAAAGGTATCCGTCACGCGGAAAAGTCGTTTGACATTATTATTTCCTTTCCGGTCAAAGGAATGGGCGCCAACGAGAATGGTAAAACCCTTATTAATTATTGCATAAGGAACCTTCACCGTTGCCATGGTCCCCGGAGCAAGGTAATATCCGGTTGGTCTCCTTGCAGGTGTAGAGGACCATGCAGTTCTTTTGCCGTATTCGTGGGGCATTGAGCCGTTGATCCGGGCTGTATAGGTCATC
>JBDUAU010000425.1:0-2749 GCA_040004485.1 Saprospiraceae bacterium | reverse complement strand
TAAAATAATTCATCGCTGAAGGTATCGTGTCCATTTCTTTTGTGCTTCCTTCAAATTTTGGCCAGTATGAGGTCTGCGTGTCTTCAATCACATATATGCCACCTGATGACATCAAAGGAAAGAGAGATTCAAAGCTGGTGATAATATGAGATTGAACATGACTGCCATCGTCGATGATGATATCAAATGGGCCTTCTTGATCTGAAACATTTTTTAGAAAATCAACATTTGACTGATCACCCGTGTAGATATGAATACGGTTTTCGGCAAGATCAGTTTTATCATAAATATCTATTCCGGTAATGATACCCTTTGGAAAATAACTTTTCCACATCCGCAGTGAATCACCACCCATATGTGTTTTGGAGTAGCCCCCTACTCCGATTTCAAGAAGTTTTACTGGCTTAAAACGAATTTCTCTAAACCATTTTTCATATACTGGTGTATAAGAATGGTAGCCCCATTTCACAGTTTGAAATATAACCGCAAGAGACGTTAGGTCTTTTGCTGACCTTAAAACCCTATATTCTTCCCGCAAACGCTTTAATTTCCAATATAAACTCCATGAAAGGTTTTTTCTGAGGAAATCTTTTACAGATGTACTTAACATCAGCGCTTATCGCTTTCTTCATTCAACAGGCTTGAGATTCTGAAATTCTCACGATCAAATTTTCCAAAAAATTGATTTCGCTTTTTGAGAAGATCTTTATCCATCAGTAGTGCCAATGGTTTGAGCACATCTATTTGTTGCGCCAAAAGTTTTACAATAGCCATCGTCGGAATAGCTAACACAATTCCTCCGATACCCATTAATTCCCCCATCACCACAATACCAAGCAGAGCAAAGAAAGGATTGATGCGTACACTAGACCCTACAATCTTGGGCGTGATAAAATTACCCTCGAACTGGTTGATGACAACATACATACCCAGCACGGCCCAGGGTTGCCAGCTATTATCACTGGTCGCCAACGAATACAGAAATGGCAACGTCCCGCCTATCGTGACTCCGATATACGGAATGATGACGAGACACGCCGCCAGGATGCCCCAGAAAATGGCGTACTTAACACCCAGCAGCATGAGTCCGACACAATTCATCGTGGCCAGGATAATGACTACAGTGAGCATTCCTACGAGGTAGCGTTGGATTAACAGAACGGACTCTTCAAGGATGATCCCCAGTTCCTCCCGTTTGTCTTTTGAAAATTGGATCATCAGGAAGTCGCGCAACGCCTCTTTATACATCAGGATAAAGATGATGTAAATGAGCGTCAGGAAGGCATTGAATAAAAAGAGACCAATATTGGTAATGCCGGATCCTACAAACTGTATCGGCGCCTGTATGATTTTATTCATCATATTGTTGACTGATTCGGGGTCGGAGTGAAGGTTCATAAATGGCATGTGCTTATCACAGTAGCCGAGAAGTGTTTGAACACCCACTTTGAGCTGATCCTGGATAGAACTCATATCCGAAACGATACTGACGAGCTGGTTGCCAAATAAAAAGGCCAGGCCTGAAAAGACACTCAGTACCAATAAAATACTGGCTACAATAGACACAAATTTATTGGGGATGTGCCTGAATATCCACCCTTCAAGCGGCATGAGCATAAAGCTGAAAAACATCCCAAAAAAGATGGGAAACAGAATTGACTGACCTGCTAATAACAGATATCCGGTTGCCATGATGACAAAAAGGATACAGGCTAAATTTCGGAACCACTGCATAGTTTTAGTTTACTTTGTATGAATGATGGTGAAATTTACGCATTATCTCGTCACCCGATTTAATGTTCCGGTGGAAAACTGGGACAAGGATAAAGCAGGCCGTCCAACGCTGGATGAACCCTGGATGACACATCGGCTGTGGCTTTTCAGAAAGTATTGCGTTCCCACGATAATAGCCCAAACCTGCCAAAATTTCCAATGGGTTATTTATTGCGACATAAATACCTCCTTCATTAAAAAAACACAAATCGAAGAATCGGTCAGGATGATTCCGGGCACAGTGATCAGAATGGTTGCACACCAGGGCGAAATGATGTCAGACCTGAGGAAGCTTATCTCTGCTGCTGCTACTCCATATGTGATCACCAGCAGGCTGGATAATGATGATGGATTGGGGAAAAATTTAATCCAAAATGTCCAGAACCACTTTAAGGAGGTTGATAAATCATTATTAAATCCATCAGCAGGAATCCTGTACGACATCAATGAAAAGGTAATGACCCGTATGCGAAACAGTATACGGAATCATTATACAAGCTTAATTGAAAAAAATAAAAACGCTGAAGATCTGCTGACCGTGTTAGGCTTTCCTCATGACAACCCACCTGCGGGTGTCATCATTGAAAATATGGCAGATGATCGGGCGTGGTTGAAAATAATACATGAAAAAAATATTAAAAGCCAATTAAAAGGCAAGCCCGTTTTTGTAAAGAAAAATATTTATTTTGATGGGATCAAGAATGCAGAATTTCACTTTTCTTTTGTCAATACGATGAAATATACGTTACGACGATTAAGAGCAAAATTTCTGGAAAAGAAAAACGTCACTCCTCTTTTACCTGCCAGTGATAATTGATCAGCACGCCGTTAGCAGCTGATGGTAATTTGCCTGTTGAATAAAAATCACCCGGAAGAACTTCAATCTCAGCCGCCTGTTGAATAAAGTCACTTTTTTGATTGTTGATGTTCAACGAAGCATTGAGGATGAAATGTCCTTCACTTAAAGGGAAATTCT
>JBDUAU010000469.1:0-9209 GCA_040004485.1 Saprospiraceae bacterium | reverse complement strand
TTTGGAATCATTAAGCCCGGGACATCTGAATCCATGTGGCAAGATCACGGCAGCAGCAAACACAGGTCCGGCAAAACAACCACGCCCGGCTTCATCACAGCCGGCCTCAAGACGTCCTTTTTCAAGGTATGACTTCAACTTTGCCATCAGGACAAGAATAATGTTTTTCGATGAAATAATACCCACCTTTCACAAGCTGATCACTTTTATTTCCACTCTCCTGTTAAGACTCCTGCCTATCGCAGTTTCGTTGGTACTCAGAGGTATACTACTCCCTTTTCCTGAAGACATCAATCTGTCCTGTTTTATTCCTTTGGAGGTCAGCCATTTGACCACAGCACCAGAACGTCTTTCGGAAAGATCCTGATTGTATGTGTTCGTACCGGCTATATCAGTATGTCCGATCACTTCTATCCTCATGCCCGGATGCTGTTGAATAAATGCTAGCAATTGTTTTAACTGGATCAAAGCCTGTGGCATAAAATCAGTCCTGTCATATTCAAAATAAATCCGACCTAGGGTTACGATCTCACCAGCTTTCGGAATAAAAGCAGACAATGGTGATTCCGATGCAGGTATATTTAATATCGGAGGAATCTTAAAGAGACGGACGAGATCAACATAGTAATATCCGAAGCGAAGATGGCTATGCGATGGCATTTTGATCTGACTATCGGCATCCGAATTGAAGTTGCCGATCAATAAAAAAGATGAAGCATCACTTGCTACAAATTGTCCGGTCCATCTATACCATTTTCCATCGGAAGGAATCCAGCGATCGAGAGAAAGAGATGGTTTAAGAAAGAGAGGCTCATTAGTTCCTTCATCAATTTCGTTTTTGCTGAAAGCAAGTTGAATATTTTTGATAGTGACAGATTTTTCAAGATGGGATAACATGCAGGTGAAGGCATATCGTTGACCGGTCACTAGTGGTTCGGTGAGTTGAACTTCGATATATTCCCTGCAATGAGGTTTGCCATTGTCACATCCATACACTGTAATGCCTGCATGAGATTTTCCTTCATAGGATTTTGTGGAACCAAAGCCTGCTGTTTTCCAGCTTTCGGGTACTACTACATTTGGAGCGTACAGATCCGGCGAAGCTGCAGTGGCAGATGTCCAGTATAAAGCTACCCGCGAGAAGTCCTTTCCGGAATAATACCATCCTGAAGGATCGTCTGAAAATTTTTCAAAACCTGGATTTGGCACAAGGTTTAGCTGGTCGCTCTTTTGAGCTGTGCCAGGGTATTGGATGATGGTTATAATAGCAATTGAGATGGTTATGGAGAAATTCATCAGAATCCTGTGGCGATATATTCAATAACGAATAATCAAAAATATATATATGAATGGGCGTATTTAATCCGGAAAGGCAGGTTAAAAATGGCTAAAGACCCCAAATCGCAAGCCGTATACGGGATCAATTTTCTACTTTTGCCAGATGTGCAGTAAAAGAGTATCCCTTTATCCTGTACATATGTCAATGCACTTAAAATATTCAATTCGATAATACAAGCCCCCGCTGCATCCTCGTTGATGTACTGATATCCAGATCTATGAATAAAGAAAGAAAATTAGCAGTCATCACCGGATGGATCACGTTTGCCATTGCCATGGTGGTTTATTTTTTCAGCGCCGAATCCTCCGGAAGTCTTTGGGATTGCGGAGAGTTTGTGTTAGGAGCTTATAAGCTGCAGGTTGTGCATCCACCAGGAGCACCTTTGTTTCTGATCATCGGGAGACTATTTACCTGGGTAGCTCATATGTTGTTTGAGGACCCATCTTATATAGCTTTCTCGGTCAATATCATGTCCGGGATGTGTACGGCTTTGGCTGCCATGTTCGTCGCATGGACTACCATGGTATTTGCACGACTAGCTATGGTCGGCCGTGATCAGCCTCTCACATTGGAACAGACCCTCGTGACATGCGGAGCTGGTCTTGTAGCCGGATTGACGACGGCATTCTGTACCTCGGTTTGGTTTAGTGCAGTAGAAGGAGAAGTATATGCGATGTCGACAATGTTTACAACGATGACATTGTGGGCAGCCGTCAAATGGTATGGCATGGAAGATAGTTCTGATGCTGACCGCTGGTTGATATTCGCAGTTTATTCATGCGGATTATCTATAGGAGTGCATTTGTTAAGCTTACTGGCATTTCCTGCTATTGGACTTCTTTATTATTTCAAAAAACATAAAACATTTCATTTCGGACGACTCTTACTGGCGATGCTTTTAGGAACACTCATGGTTCCTATTGTTCAAAATATTATTATAGTCGGCCTCCCTGAGCTTTGGTCTCAAATGGAATATATGATGGTCAATGGTTTTGGCTTTCCTGTTCAATCCGGAATATTCCCAACAACTATAATTTTAATAGCCGCTGCATTTTTTGCTATTCGATGGGCCAGAAAGAAAAATAATGGATTGCTCGAGCGGCTTTTTGTCGCATTAACTTTACTCGGAATCAGTTTTTCAACTATCGGCGTGGTCGTGATCCGGGCGAATGCGAATCCACCGATCAACATGAATAATCCGAGTGATCCATTTCGTCTTATTCCTTATCTGAATCGTGAGCAATATGGTGAGCGCCCGCTTTTAAGAGGACCTAATTTTGAAGCTGATCCTGTTTCAACAGAGAAGGATGACAGGTATGGTCTTATAGGAAAACGTTATGAAGTGGTAGATCAAAAATTATCCTACGTATATCGTGATGAAGATAAAATGCTCTTTCCACGTATCAGTCACAATGACGGGAACAGACCTGAATTATATCACAGATGGATGGGTGATCCGAAACGCAAGGCTGATATGGGTTTCAATATGGAGTTCTTTTTCCGTTACCAGGTAGGTTGGATGTATTGGAGATATTTTATGTGGAATTTTGTGGGGAGAGAAAATGGAGAACAGGGATTCGAGCCATGGAATCCAAGAAATGGTCACTGGATATCAGGCTTTAAGTTTTTAGATAGTGCCAGACTATTCAATATGAGTCACCTGCCCGAATCGATGAAAACTGATCAGGCGCGTAATTGTTATTATTTCATTCCGCTTATTCTTGGTCTTATCGGGCTGTTCTATCAGTTCGGTCGACAGAAAAGAGATTTCACTGCACTTCTTGTACTGTTTCTTTTCACCGGTCTTGGTATCATTATTTATTCTAATGAGCCACCGAACGAACCGCGTGAACGAGACTATGTACTCGTAGGTTCTTTTATAACCTTTTGTATCTGGGTCGGACTTGCGATTCCATCTATTTATGGAGCTATCAAATCAAGGCTTTCTACTTCAGGCGTGATGTTGCCTATTCTGGTCACTGTGTTAGGGCTTACAGGACCTGCGATCATGCTTCAGCAAAATTTTGATGATCATAGCCGGAGATTCCATTATGCATCGAGAGATTATGCAAGCAATTTTCTTGAATCGCTCGATCCGAATGCGATCATGTTTACCTATGGTGACAATGATACGTATCCGTTGTGGTATGCACAGGAAGTGGAAGGTATACGGAGAGATGTACGTATTGTCAATTTGAGTCTTATCGCTGTCGATTGGTATATCGATGGATTGAGGAGAAAAATAAATGATTCGGCACCGATCAAATTGACCATTCCTTCTGAAGCTTACAGAGGCAGCAAGCGAAATCAGATCTTTTTCCTTCCCGGAAAGAGTTCGACCAGTGAGATGCCATTGGATCAGGCATTGGCATTTTTATCAAAGGATAATCCCCAGACCATTCAGGGAACAAAACTGGAAACATACATGCCATCCAATAATTTGTATATCCCGATTGATCCGGTTCGAGCACTTAGTTCAGGACTCCTGATGCCGACAGATTCAAATGTCGTAACGAAAATCCCCATTACGGTCAATAAGCAGTACATCACAAAAGATGAACTGGCGATCATGGATCTCATCATGAGCAATATATATGACAGGCCTATTTATTTTTCTGTGACATGCCAGGATTCCAAGCTTATGAATATGCAGGATTATACACAGATGGAAGGTCTGGGCCTAAGGATCATTCCTGTAAGGTCACCGAGCCAACAAGAATTTTATATCTATGGTAGCGGCAGAGTGGATGATGAAAAGGTACATGACAGAGTCGACAATAAATGGAGATGGGGTAATTTTGATAAGAAGAAATTATTTGTGGATAACAGTTATGCTGCAAGTATACAGGCTCAGAAAATGGTGATCTGGCGTTCAGCAGAAGATATGCTCAGTCAGGGGAAAACACAAGAGGCAGTAGATATCACAGATAAATATTTCGAAGGATTTCCGGCGATGAATTTTCCATACGATGCGCGTATCATGCCGCACATCAACATCTATGTGCGTGCAAGTGAGTATGAAAAAGCAAAATTCCACATTCGCATCCTGGCCAAAGAAATGGTGGAGCAAATGGATTTCTTTAATACGCTGGATGATGAAGATCTGAAAGCAGGATTCAACCTGGATTATCGTCTTGCCAATAGTGCAATATCTGAGATACTCAAGGTGTCGAAGAGTATAAAGGATGAAGCTTTTGCCAAAGAAATGGAAGACATGGTGGGTAAATATGATGTCACACCATCTATGCAGCAAAACAAATAAAGAAGATGGAAAGCGATCAAAAACAAACAATTGCAGTTGGTGCAGATCATGCCGGATACTTGTATAAAGCCGACATTATTGATTGGTTGGATCGAAATGGATATGAGGTCCTTGATTTCGGAACGAACAGTGAGGCATCAACGGATTATCCGGATCATATACATCCCGTAGCCAATGCGATTGAAAGTGGTAAGGTCAGATTAGGCATTATTTTATGTGGCTCCGGAAATGGTGCTGCCATGACGGCTAATAAACACCAGGAGATAAGAGCTGCATTGTGCTGGAATAATGAGTTGGCTTCGTTGGCAAGACAACATAATGATGCTAATATTCTTGCTATACCTGCGCGTTTTGTTGATGAAGATGTTGCTATGTCTATGGTGCAGACATTTCTGGAGACGCCATTTGAAGGAGGCAGACATCAGAGACGTGTGGATAAAATAAGGTGTGCCTGAAAAGGAAATTTTTTTTCACCGCTAATGGTTCGACCGGCTTCACTCATCCTTTTACTACAGCTCACCAACCGTTACGCAGAAATTTATTAAAGTGAATTTACGCAAAGCATACATACGGTTTTCCTAATTTGCGCAATTGAGATTTTGAGAGATGACAGAATATATGGGAAATCCTCAGGGTTCTAATATGAAAATAATTTAGCGAAAATCTGCGATCAAAAACAAGCATACAAAGTCGGCGGCTCATGAAAATTATTTCATTTTCCATTCTTCTCTTTCCCTTCTTTTCTCTTTTCGCACAAGCACCTGGTACTATTGCATCTGGCTATGCTGCGACGATTGAAGCTAAAACGCTCAGGGAGCATGTGTATCAATTGGCCTCTAAAGCATTTGAAGGCAGGGAAACGGGGACAGTGGGAAATAATAAAGCAGCAAAATATATTGCTCAACAATTTGCACTCGATGGCATACCACCCATTCCGGGTGATGGTGATTATTTCCAGGAACTGGCTTTCTCAAGGATTCAATGGAAGACGGATCAGTTGAGTATCAATGGAAACATTGAAGGGAACCAAAAGGATTATCTTTCAATACCACAATATTTTCCTGACTCTGTTGCTTCATTGCGCATCGAGTCGCTTACCTTTCTTGGTTATGGGATTGATGATCCTGCTTATTCAGATTATACAGGAAAAAATATGAAAGGCCAAAATATTATTGTCTTCAGTGGTGAACCTCGCAATCAGGATGGTAATTTCAGAATCACCGGAACGGATAGTGCCTCTACATGGACAAGCAATCCATTACGCAAGATTGCTGCCGCTAAATCTGCAGGAGCAGCATCCATCTGGATCATCGAGGATGATTTCAAAGATTTTTTAAATGACACCAGGAGAAATTATCTCAATGAAAGAATGCTGATGGGTTCCGCTGAGATTCTGTCTGCTGCATACATTCATCATGCTTTTATTTCATCTTCACTGGGCGATCAGATCCTGGGGAAGAAGAAAAACAAAATCATGAAGCTTCGAAAACGTATGGCTCAAACAGGTAAGACTGTATCACTCGAAATACCGGTAGATATACGCTGGAAAGTCGTCAAGCAGATAAAGTCATTGGTGAGTCAGAATGTACTGGGATATATTGAAGGAACAGACCCGCGATTAAAAGATGAACTGGTGGTCGTATCAGCACATTATGATCATCTCGGAAAACGTGGTGAAGAAATCTATTTTGGTGCTGATGACAATGCGTCAGGTACGAGTGCCGTACTTGAAATAGCGCAGGCAATGGAACAAGCTAAAATCAAAGGTGATGGCCCGCGACGAAGTGTTTTGTGCATGTTGGTCACAGGTGAAGAGAAAGGATTGCTTGGATCACAATATTATTCAGAGCATCCTGTATTTCCATTGGCGAATACTGTAGCGGATGTTAATATTGATATGATCGGGAGGGTGGATACGCTTCACAAGAATTCGAATTATACTTATGTCATCGGATCAGATCGCCTGAGTACGGATCTGCATAAGATAAATGAAGCGATGAATATGGAATACACTCATCTCGATCTTGATTATACATACAATGCTGATGATGATCCGAATCGTTTTTATTACAGATCCGATCATTACAATTTTGCGAAGAATGGTATTCCGGCCATCTTTTTTTTCTCGGGTGTTCATGCTGATTATCACCGACCGACGGATACACCTGATAAGATCATGTACGATAAAGCGCAGACGATAGCTCAACTTGCTTTTTATACCGCATGGGAATTGGCGAATCGGGAAGAGAGGATAAGGGTGGATGTGGTGGGAAGAAATTGAATCTTCGCGTCTTAACCCCATCGCTTGACTTTTGCGAACAAGTTCGATAAAAGTCTGAAGCATCACCCCTGTGTTTCTAATGCTCGCTTGCAGCGAGTTTAGAAAACCCCGGGGCATGGCGCCGAGGAATTCAGGCATGCTCAATTCTCAAATATTAGTGATTATTTCGGTTTGAAGTAAGTTCATTTTCATAGCGAAATCAGAAGTCTGAAGGCTTTCAATATAAATGGTCACGTGCATTTATATTTTCACAGGCAAGTTCATTTTCATAGCGAAATCAGAAGTCTGATAGACTTCAATATTAATAGCCGTGGGTGAAACCCACGGAAAAAGATTGAGAAGAAATTTTACAACCCTGAAGGGGTTGAATAAGAAAGCTTCCTCTCCTCGAATATTTTTTATTAAAGCAGAGTCTCTTCAAGATGATCCAGCTTCTCAGGATAATCTGTCGTATAATGTAGTCCCCTGCTCTCGTGTCGCATCGAGGCTGATCTTGTCACCAGATATGCAATCGTGATCAGGTTGCGCAATTCACAAAGTTGTGGTGATAATGTAGATGAATTGTAGAGTGTTTCTGTCTCCTGATATAAAAGCCAAAGTCTGTCGAGAGCTCTCCGCAGACGCACGTTTGATCTGACGATACCAACATAGCTGCTCATGATGTCTTTTAGTTCTTTCCAGCTTTGGGTGATCAATACCATTTCTTTAGGATGCGTGGTGCCCATTGCATTCCATGCTGGTATTCCTTCTTTATAATCAAATTTATCAATAGCAGTCTTTACCTGTTCGGCGATATTATGTCCATACACTAATCCTTCTAGGAGTGAATTTGAAGCTAATCGATTTGCACCGTGTAGTCCTGATGCTGTACATTCTCCTGCAGCCCAGAGGCGGTTGAATGAGGTCTTGCCATCACGATCAACCATGATACCGCCGCAGAAATAATGACATGCAGGGACAACAGGGATCATTGATTTTGAAATATCAATTCCCGCAGAAAGACATTTTTCATAAATGTTTGGAAAATGAACTTTGAATTCTTCTACATTGAGATGACGGCAATCGAGATACACATATTCATCTCCCAGACGTTTCATCTCACTGTCAATTGCACGTGCTACGATATCTCTTGGTGCAAGGCTTTTGCGCTCATCATATTTTTCCATAAATTCTTCACCATCCAATGTACGGAGTACACCACCGAAACCACGTACAGCTTCGGATATCAGATAAGCCTGACTTTCTACTGCAGGATTGTAAAGTGAAGTAGGGTGGAACTGTACGAACTCCATGTTACTGATGCGTCCTTTGGCTCTGTACATCATGGCCATGCCATCACCTGTAGCAATGATCGGATTGGTAGTCGCACGGTAGATTTGGCCTGCACCACCTGTAGCTAAGATGGTGATTCGTGCGAGATGTGTTTCAACATCAAGATTTTCTTTATCTAATGCATATACACCATAGCATTCAATATCAGGAGTCATGCGAGTGACATTGTATCCAAGATGATGTTGGGTCAGGAGATCAATCGCAAAATAATGTTCAAGGATCGTGATATTCTTTAACGAAGCCGCCTTCTCAAGTAGAGTTCGTTCAATTTCCCAACCAGTGATGTCTTTGTAGTGTAGGATACGATTCTCACTGTGTCCACCTTCGCGCCCAAGATCGTATTCGCCACTTAGTTCTTTATCAAATCGGCCTCCCCAGTCGATCAGTTCCTGGACACGAACAGGACCTTCAGTGACAATCATCCTGACGATGTCCTCTTTGCACAATCCATCGCCTGCATCAAGAGTGTCTGCAATATGTTTTTCAATGGTGTCAACACTCTCATTCCATACAGCAGCGACTCCACCCTGAGCATATCTGGTATTGCTTTCATCTTTCGTCGCCTTTGCCATCATGGTGATCTTCAGATCTGGCCTCGCCATAGCGAGATTTATAGCACATGTTAAGCCGGCTACCCCTGATCCGACAATAAGGACATCTGTTCTTTTTTCCACACTCATAAATGAAAGACAAAATATTGAATGTCAAAGTTCACACTTCCCGTCGGTTTCCCAGTGTTCTCCGTGCAAATTTTTCTCTGTGAACTCCGTGCGAAATAAAAACATCTCACAAATCCGGGAATAGTAGACTACAAGATGATCTTCCATAGTATCGCACGAAGGGCACGGAGTTTAAAATGCACAGAGTACGCGGAGTAATTTTTCTAGTGGAAATAATGACTACAAATTCCCAGTGTTCTCCGAGAAAATATTTCTCTGTAAACTCCGTGCGAAATAAAAACATCTCACAAATCCGGGAATAGTAGACTACAAGAT